>JAYSYM010000594.1:0-3114 GCA_043727635.1 Bdellovibrionales bacterium
AGCTTAAAAGACTAAAGCCTTTCCGCGCCAGCGCGAAAATCAAGGTGTCACGTGACACCTTTGTCGATCAGAAAGTCAGTGCATTCGCGAGAGTGTGCTGACTTTTTATTTGGTGGTTTTTCATTCAAATTCCGGAAGTCGCGGCGCCGCGAAAACAGCGAACTACCGAACGCCCCGTAATCCAGTAGCCTGCGAGCAGCTCGAGAGTAAGATTCTAGAAAAATTCCGCGCAGCGCGGAAATAATCTAGAGTTTTTCCGCGCCAGCGCGGAAATCGAGCCATCAGAGTCGAACCAACGCCTCGCACTTAGCGGGAAGCGTAGGATAAGGCTTCGGTTTAACAGGAGTACCTGGCGCTGGCGGCTTAATCATTTCAGCCCACTCCGCGTCAGCCTCCGCCGAATACCACCAGGCTAAATCACCACCGCATCCGTTGTCTTTCGAATTCAACGCAGGCTGAGATTCGCAATTTGGACTGTCTTTCGGGCAACTCAATCGCACATGCAAGTGATCGTCGTGTCCCCACCACGCGCGCAATTTATAGAGCCAAGGGGCACTCGGAGTTGTGTCGCAGAAATATTTTTTTATCGCTGGAGAAACGAAAATTCGATTCACATAAGGAGAATTAGCAGCAAGAGCTGTGAGATCCGCTTGTGCAGCAGTCCAATTAGACTTCAAATGCTTGCGGCCTTGAACGTAAGACGGCGAGAGCCAAGATTCAGATTGCGACGAGTTTAATTTCCCACTGATCAATTGCAATGAAATATCAGCATCCAAACCAATTTGATGACTTGAGTGACCAGTGAAGAACGGTCCGCCGCGAGGGAAACTTAAATCCTCAATCGCAATTGAAAGACCATTCGACTTTTTCATTCGATAGCCGAGATCTTGAATGTAGTAAGTTAAGTTCGAGTGAGCGTAGTAACGATTTTTTGATGAGTGAACAACTTGAAATCCTGACCCGATCACTGGGAGTTGCGCGGCACCTGAAATACAACCCGCACTGTACCCACCGTGAATTCGCGCAGGGCCTGAAGTAGGAGTTTTTACGTTAGCCCACTTATCAAAACCTCTCGGAAGGCTTACGCCAGCAGAAAAATGCGCAACTTCTGCAACTTTTGCAACCGCATCAACTGAAGACATTGCCGCAAGCAAACTCAAACCTGATATTGCTAAACTCACTCTAAGCATCGTTTCCTCTCGTCGGATGAGAGGCGAGATTAGCAGCCCAGGTGTGTTGCGTAAATACGAATTTTACTGAGCCGAGCGCTGTGCGACAGCTCTAGATTTAACCTGTTGTTTCTGAGGTGACTTCTCTTCAACGACGGCGATGAGCGACGACTCCACTAGATAATCGCAGCCTTCTATTTTCGCATAGTGTTTCGCACCGATTCCACGAATAGCTTCGATCTTGCCTTCACCACGCCGTTGTAACTTCCATGGCACGCGACACGTGAATTTAACTTTTTGATTTACCTCGTAGCGGGCCTTCTCGTTCTTTGCGCCCCAACTTAAAAATTTTGGAAGTTCTTTCTGTCCAATAAAAGAATCAAGTTTGCGGGCGCCTTGAACAATTTGATTTCTATTTTGAGTGTCGACAACTTTATCGCGTTCTAGCTTGTAAAGTCCGTCTTTCGACTGACCTTTAATCTGCGTGGTCACTGCGATCCCAAGATTACGATTGTTCTGCGAGTGAATAGTTGGCGCGAACTGTGCCTGCGCCCTAAAACTTACAAAAATCCCTAGTATCAAAATGAAACACTTATTCATAAATCCCCCAATAAAGACATCCCAGTACCCTTATTATATGCAAGGGTGCCAAACGCTCAGATTCGACTTATGGGGAGTTCATCGTAAGGTAAGTGTCATTACGTCAACTCGGTCGACAAACCAAATTGAGACGCCGACAAACGATAGTAGTGACCACCTTTAGCCATCAGCTCAGAGTGAGTTCCTTTTTCGATAAGGTTACCGTGATCGAGCACCAAGATTTGGTCGCAATCAAGAATGGTCGAAATACGGTGAGCGATAATGATGCTTGTTCTGCCTTTGGTGATTTCGCGAGTCGCTTTTTGAATAAGCTGTTCACTTTGCGAGTCGATATTGGCAGTGGCTTCATCTAAAATTAGAATATCGGGGTCAAATGCAAGCACACGAGCAAACGCAATCAGCTGACGCTCGCCGAAGCTCAAATTAGCTCCGCGCTCTTCGACTTTTGCATCTAAACCGCCGACATGTCTTCGAAGTAATTCAGTGCAAGAGGCCCGCACAGCCGCACTTTCAATTTGCGCTCGAGTGATCGAGGGATCGCCAAGTCCGATATTGTCAGCGACAGTTCCCCTGAACATAAAAGTATCTTGCTGAACTACGCCAACTCGCCTGCGCAATTCTGCACGGCTAATTTCACGCAACGAGACGCCATCAAGAAGCACGTCACCGTCTTGATAATCGTAAAAGCGCTGCATAAGCGAAATCAAAGTCGACTTCCCACTGCCTGTTCGTCCAACTAGCGCAATCGACTGCCCCGGGTTTGCCTTAAAGCTAACTTCCTTTAAAACCAACGGGAGAGTTTTTCCATACTTGAAGCTCAAGTTTTTAAACTCAATTGCACCTTGTGCTCGCGAAGGATGAACTGCTCGACCCACTGAATCTTCAGGCACTTCATCAAGAAGTGTAAAGATCCGTTCAGCACCCGCTAAACTGTTTTGAAAGTTCTGATACTTCTCAAGAATCACTCTTAGCGGAGTGATGAAGTCGCGAACGTGAAGCAAGAACGCAATCATCGCTCCCGTTGTCACCGCACCTTCACGAGTAACGATCCCTCCGTAATAAAGTGCAACAGCAATTGAAGCAGCGTTAAAAAAGCTAACTGTCGGCCAGAGTAGGGCGTACAAGCGCACTGCGCCCATTTGTTCTTCGCGATATTGCGCAGACAAATCACTAAATTTCTTTCGATTATAAGAAGTGCGCTCAAACAGCTGTAGAACTCTCATTCCAGAGACACTTTCCGCGATAAAAGAATTCATTTTAGCTGAAGTCTTCTTACTCTCTCTCAAGATCAAAAGAATTTTCTCGCTGATGATAAACGAAATCCAAATCAATGGCGGGGCGATGA
>JAYSYM010000595.1:0-3086 GCA_043727635.1 Bdellovibrionales bacterium
TTATTTTGAAAGGCCGTACCGGCCGCCCGGTCTCGATCTTCATCGATGAGCATTTCGACGAAGACGAAGTACTGTTTGCTAACGGCACTTTGTTTAAAGTGACTGGCAAGAGCAATATTTTTCATGACGACGATTTAAACGGAAATACGCAAATAATTTTATTAGAAGAACAATAGAGGAGAATTTATGAAAAGACTTTTAGCTTCACTTATGGTCTTGGCGACTTCATCGGCTTTGGCGAGCGAGTTCGGCCGGTCTCACGCAAATGACAACGGTCGAATACTAGCAGGCAACGCCCTTAAGACTTTCGTAATCGCTAACATCGCTGCTGTCCAAGCCAAAATTGGCGCGAGCCGCGTTGTCGATGTTGCTTCTCTTCAGTGCGTGTCGGTAGATATGCGCGGTGACGAAGCTGGAACATGCATCGTCTCAGCAATTTCGAAAACAAGTTCAGAATCTACTGCCCTTTACGCAATTCTTGTTGGCGAAGCCGACGAGAACGGTGGGATCCTTGTTCGCGAAGTCGAGTTCTTGAAACAAAACGATTAACTGCAAACGATAAGAGGCACAGAGTGTATCGATTCTTGCTAATTTTGCTTCTAAGCATTCCCTCAATCGGCACTGCGCGAAACTCCGAGTTTCACGCGTTGATGGAGTCTTACCATCAATCACCGAAGGCGCAGCTTGCGTCTGCAGTTTATGCTTATGAGTATGTGTTCGTTGCTGGATTCTTAAATGAGGGATTGTTAGGATATTTCAAGGATAACAAAGATCTTCTTAAGGAAGTTGGAGTCTCTGAAAAACAAATCCATGTTTTAAAGCCGAGCTCACGCAAAGGCGTGATTGAAAATGCAGCTGAGCTTTCAAAAGCGCTTTCAAAGATTCACGCAAAGAGTGGCCGACAGCTCGTCATCATCGCTCACAGCAAAGGTGCCCTCGAATCTCTTGCAGTAGCAGTGATCAACCCGCCGCTAATTAACAAGGCGGTAAAGAAGCTGTTCTTGGTGCAAGGTGCACTCAAAGGTAGTGCTGTAGCTGATTACATGTCAGGTGTTGGCCCAGCTGCTGGCTCCGAAATGCCGTTCAAAGAGAGAGCATGGTTTTTAATAACTGGTCGCACAGCTAAAGCCCTAGATCCAATAATTAATCAAGGTATGGGTGCACTTACCCACGAGTATACGTCTCAACTTTGGAACTCACTGTTTACCCGCTTCGGCAAACCGTCAAAATCTGTTAGCGACAAGATTTCTTATGTTACATCTTACGATCAAACTTCGCTAATGGCGGAAGTAATCGATTGCACTGGCACTTACATCGCTACTTATTTCGGAAAGAACGATGGCCTTGTCACGTTAGAAGATCAGTCTTTCGATGAGTTCGGATCAGTACTTGCGACAATCAATGCTGATCACGCAGACCTATTTACTCCTCGACCAATTTCGAACACGAATTCAATAGCTCGAAGAGCTTTTACTTTTGGACTTTTAAAAACACTTTAGTTAACGGAGACTTTATGAAATTCGCATCTATACTCTTGGCAACTGCCCTACTCGCATCTTCAACAACTTTTGCTGCAGACGTAGCAATCGACTGCAAGGCGCAGACTATGGCCGTCAACTCTGCAACTATCACCGGAACACTTCAAGTGACTGAGCAAGCACAAGAGTACGCAGCAGTTGAAGGTGTACTACATGTGTTTATCGGCGGCTCAACGATGCAACCAGTGATGGATGCTGACGTAAAAGTTTCGGGCGCACGCCTTGACGACGGTTCAATCAGCTTGGCTGCAACAGAAGACCAGTCAATCGCGATGATTTACATTAACTCATATGCGAAAGACCTAAGTGGCGTTGAAAAAGACGGCACTCGATTTTCAAGCAACTGTCAGAAATAATCTAAGCGGCTTTTGTGAGTGTATCGAGCATCTCTTGTTCGATCACTTCTGAATGACGCGTCCAGAATCTGCGCGCCTGCAAGAAGATCGTAACGAGCTGCGGATCGAATTGAGTTCCCGCGCAATCGCGCAACTCCTTCTCCACAACTTCAACTGGTAAGCCTTTTCGATAAGCTCGATCCATCGACATTGCATCCCAAGTGTCTGCAACTAAAATCACTTTTGAAATATACGGAATTTCGTCTCCGCCAACTTTGAACGGATATCCCCGCCCATCAATTCGCTCGTGATGATGCATAATTCCCGGAACTAAATCTTTGAAAAACTGGTAATGGCAAAGTGGTTCGATCATCTGCACGCTTTTTACCGGGTGCGATTTCATAATGTCGTATTCTTGATCCGTCAACTTGCCTGGCTTGTTAATGATCGTCGTCGGAACATAAACTTTACCGATGTCGTGAAACAGACCTGCGTACTCAGCAACTTTTTGTTGATATTCATTGAGGCCAGCAGCTTGAGCAAGTAGTCGCGAGCTACGGCTTACACGCACGCAGTGATGAAAAGTTTCGGCGTCAGTATCGAAAACGCGCTTCATGATCGAGCGCACTTCTTCGAACACAGACTCTGGTAATTCATCGAAATGGTTTTTAGCCGACAAGCATGCTCCTCGCACCAGATAACTCCCAGAGACCTACCAAAGAACTAACAGTTACTTATCGGAATGAGACTGGTTTAATGTAACCAAACAACGTTCTATTATGAGACAAAAAGGTTAAGTTTCCTTTAACGCGCTATTGCTACCCTCTGGTAGCAGCTACCTTTTATTTCCAGAAGTTTCTGTCGAAGTTTAGCGCGACCTCTTGCCATACTGATTCTGGGATTTGGGAGCTAAGGTATTGCATTTTGGCGAGAGGCGGAGCCCCTGGATCCTCGAGGGCTTGGCGGACCTGTGGGTGCTCATCGAAGTTGGGTGCGACTTCAAACATCAGCGATACGAAGCCAACCATGTCGGAGACTGACACTAAGTTGTATTGGCGTGCGCGTTCCAGTGCGTACGCAATTCGTGACTGAAGAGTTTCAGTGTTGAGGAATTGAACTGTCTTTGCGAGCGATCCACGAAGATGCCAGTAAACTATTTTTACAAGATCGCTTTGAATAGCTGCTGCGCACTCTAAAAGCTGGCTTTCGCTAA
>JAYSYM010000596.1:0-3086 GCA_043727635.1 Bdellovibrionales bacterium
GCCATCCACGACGCCTGCCTCAACGGCCAAAAAGGTTTTTGTCAGCAACTTCTCGACCGAAAATCTGAACTCAACCTCTCGCCCGAACACATCCGCTACTACGAAGCGATGGGGAAGTGAGCATGGCGGCCGCACAATCGAAAGTTCCAAAACGCACTTTAAGATTTTTATCAAAACATTTCAGGCGCGTGGCAAAGATTAGGCTCTCCATCTATAACCAGTTGGGAGCAAATCACCGACTCGATTACAAAGAATCGCCAGGTAGCATTAGTATGTGAGAACTGCACTCTCAACAGTCTTTATCAAGATACCGATGTTTCGCTTCTCCGCGGCAAGAAATTGGCGAAATACGGTGCGACCCTAAAACTTTAATCTGCTCAAGCTACGGCGAAAGGTCGCATTACTATTCGATTTTTTGATAACCAAAATCGAGTTATATTGGAAGATTTCCGCGATGCTAACTTAACCTCGCAGCACCAAGCCGTTTACGGTGAAAAACTTTGGGACTACACCCAATCGAACGTCTCTAAAATTCACTTCGAATTCTATTTATTCAACTCATCAGTAGCGTACATCATCGACGATGCGTTCGTTAGCGTTTACTAGCTACCCTAACTCTAGTGACCCTTGAGCGCCCCGCCATCAATCGCAATGCTCTGACCAGTAATGTAAGCCGCACGGGGCGATGCTAAGAAACAAGCTAAGTCTGCGAGCTCTTGCGGATTGCCTAAGCGGCCTGCCGGAATATTTTGTTTCATCCAGTCGTCACTTAAATTTAATTCTTTTAAACGCTCAGTAGCTGTGTAGCCCGGAAGCAACAAGTTCAGAGTCACTCCGTCTTTTGCAACTTCGTTCGCAATTGATTTTGCTAAGCCAGGCAATCCGGCCCTAAAACCATTCGATGTCGTTAATCCCGCAAGCGGTTCTTTTGCCGCCATCGAAGTGATAAGAAGTATGCGCCCATATTTTTGCTTTTGCATCGAAGGTAAAACTTCATTGACCGATTCAACAAAACTCATCCAGAGACTTTGAAAATCTTGGTGCCACTGTTCGGTTGAAACTTGCGCGAACGCCGCCTTCTTCGGTCCGCCCGTGTTTGTCACAAGAATATCGATTCCGCCACCAAGAGCGGCCATCGCTTTTTTAACGACATCGCGACCAGCACCAGCAACGGACAAATCACAAGCGTACGACTTTATCGCTCCGATCTCGCGAGCTGTGACTTCTAATTTGTCAGCCGTCCGTGCACACAAGACTACTTCGACGCCTTCAGCGATCAAGCTTTCAGCAACTGCGCGGCCTAAACCCGCTGACGACCCCATCACTAACGCGCGCTTTCCCCTTAACTGCAATTCCAATGTAACCCCTCAACTGCCAGCTCTCGCTCGCCTCTATCATGCTTACGATGAATTCTACCTATGCTTATCCTCAAAATCCAATTTCAAATCGCTTGAGCGCATTAAAATCGGACTGTCTCAAAGCGAGATATTGCGATGCAATTTCCTTTAGACACCGACCGTTTACGCCGAAAAGTACAGTATGAAGTGCGAGCGAGGTTTTAGTTTAATCGAAATGTCTATCGCAATGGCTTGCGCCCTATTTCTGATGGTTGTTGCTGGGACAATGGCAACGGAGTCTTTAAAGCATCAACAACGAGCCTTGGGCAAAATTGACAGCATTCAGCAGAATTCAGATATTAAAGATCTGCTATTCAATCTTGCCAACCAGTCAGGCACCAGCTGCAAAGATCGTCTCGGCATTCCCGTTGGTTCAGTCTTTACGCCTGCGACTAACGAATTCCCCTTAGATCCTTCTCAATTTCAACTCGGCGGTGTCAAATCGCAAATTGATCGTATTTTTCTTTCGCAGCCTTCGCTCTTACGGTCCGTGGGAAGTTTTGTAGAGTACTCAGCGCAACTCAATGTTCAACAGTCAACCACACGCGGGGCAGCACTTGCTCCGGTTACTCTTGGTCTCATAAACTTCACGGTAGATCCGGCCGGGACAATTGTTTCGTGTAGCTGGGACCAATCATCGATTACGCCCGCCGATATTTGCTCTGGCACACAAGGCACAATCACAACTGGCAACTCATGCAATTTTCAGCCTGAAACTCCGGTCGACACAAACTGCCCAAACAAAACGGCGCTTATTAACGGGAACTGTGTTCCGGCAGGAGTTAATTGTTTTAACCAGGCACTCGGGAATAAATTCGACACGAATATTTTCAACTGCCAATCGCTGCCTAATACAGTCGCCATTCGCTACCCGGCCGGCTACACGCCGCCGAACGCTCCGGCGCAGCAAAATCCCAATCCAAACGCTCCAGCCTTAGTTGCACCGACGACTTGCACTTGTGGCAATAGTATTATTCAGGTCAACAGCAATCAGCTTTGCATTATGGCTTGGTCAAGAGACGAAGGGTTCGGAAACTCAGATGACATGTGGGAGGCAAAGCGATGCAACTCGGCAGGAGAGCTGGAGCCCAACACTCCTGAACAATTTGTTTTCGAAGAACAAGGAAACAATACAACTTACGGCTGGCGGGTTGGCACTTGCAATTATTATGGCGAGACAAAAAGTTCTGGCGGAAAGCTGTTTGTTACGGGAAGCTGTTTCTAATGAAATGCGACCGCGGCTTTACAATTCTTGAAGTGATCATCGTTCTCGCTATTATTTCGGTTTCAGTTTATTTGTCAGCTGGCGTTCTCAATCAAATGGATCACGCAATTAAACATCCCGAAGCACAAGTAAACTTAGGCGCTCTATCGGTAGTGGCTCGCGAAACTCTTCGCTACCAAACAACTTGCCAGGCGGCATTCGCAGGATCGACCGGAATAACTCCGGCGGCCATTATTGCCAATACGCAGTCGTTAAAAATTCTTGTGCCCGGAATTAATCCACCAAACAATCTGATTGAAGTCGGTGCGAAAATACAACAACTCGAAATTACCGGACTGAGAACTATCAACTCAGTTGTGATCACAGCAGGTAATCCGGGTAAATATTTTTCTGAAGTTGAGCTTTCAGCAAAAGTGTCGGCAACAGGCATGCCGCTCAAACAGGTTATTGTCGGTGGTTTTTAC
>JAYSYM010000597.1:0-3084 GCA_043727635.1 Bdellovibrionales bacterium
CACTTCGACCAGTGCGATATCATTAAGTGTAGCGATCACTTTTTTAAGGAGATTAAAGCCGAGCTCTTGGTGAGCCATTTCGCGGCCGTAAAAGCGAAGGTTCACTTTCACTTTGTCACCTTCGAGAATGAATCTACGAGCGTGTCGCATCTTTACGTCAAGATCGTGTTGATCTGTGCGCGGACGCAGCTGGATTTCTTTAACTGTAATAATCTTTTGATTCTTACGTGCTTGATGTTCTTTCTTTTGGTTCTCATATTTGAACTTGCCGTAATCCATGATTTTGCAAGTAGGTGGCTTTGCTGTTGGAGCAATTTCGATCAAATCAAGTTCGCGCTCTTCAGCTAATTTCAAAGCTTCTGCAACCGGGAACACACCCAACATTTTACCTTCATCATCGATCACGCGCACTTCTACAGCACGGATCTCACGATTCACCTTTAGACCGTCTTTGCCTTCGCGTTTTGGTCGATTAGGATTGTCGCGTCCACCGCCGCCGCCGCCACCACCGAAGGGACGTGCGCCACCACCACCAAAACCACCGCCGCTTGGTCGAGCGCTGCCGCCGCCACCCCCGAAACCTCCGCCGGGACGAGAAGCTGGAACACTACCTGGTGCTGGTGCTGGGCCTGGCCGAGAATGTCCGCTTGGAGCTGGCGCCGGGCCGCCTGTAGTTGGTCCGCCTGGACGTGAAACTGGTCCGCTGCCACTTGGTGGTTTAGTTGAATTAATGTCTTTCCTCCTGGTTGGATGCGCTCTGAATCGGGCTACCTAAATCTTTATAGGCACCTTCGAGCTTTCGCCCGCTAATTTCCATCGAGAGCTCATCAGTAAATTCTTTTAAACTCAAATTGTTATGTACTGCACCACTGCGCGTTCGGACTGAAACAGACTTTGTCTCAGTTTCCTTGTCACCAATGATCAGCATGTATGGAACTTTCTGCAACTGTGCCTCTCGGATCTTGTATCCGAGCTTCTCGGCCCGTCTGTCCCACTGAACGCGAATACCGTGCGACGCAAAATGCTTTTCAAGCTCAGCGCAATACTCGGCCTGACGATCTGTCACATTGAGAATCTGCACTTGAATGGGCGCAAGCCAAGCTGGCAAGTGACCAGCACAGTGTTCAAGGTAAACACCGATGAATCGCTCAAGTGAACCTAATATCGCTCGATGAAGCATGAGTGGACGATGTTCTTTATTGTCTTCGCCGACGTAATTTAATTCAAAACGCTGCGGAAGATTCGGATCACACTGAATTGTTCCAAGTTGCCAAGGACGCTTCAATGCATCAACAAACATAATGTCGAGTTTTGGTCCGTAGAACGCTCCATCGCCTGCGTTAACTTCGTACGGAATATCAAGTGCCTTCAAAGCCTCTGCCAGAGCGCCTTCTGCGTGATCCCAATCGGCATCGGTACCGATGCGTTTTTCTGGACGAGTCGACAAGTACACTTTGTAATTCGACATTCCAAGCGTCTGATAAACTTCGTTTAACATCTGCATGAAACCACGAATTTCGTCTTGAAGCTGCTCAGTACGACAGAAGATGTGAGCATCATCTTGGCAGAAAGTTCTTACACGAACGAGGCCATGCATTGTTCCGCTTCGCTCGAATCTGTGCAAGCGACCGAAGTCAGCAATACGTAACGGAAGATCGCGATAAGAATAACGGTCAGCTTTGTACAATAAGCAGTGACCCGGACAGTTCATCGGCTTCGATGCAAACTCACGCTCTTCAACTTCAGTGAAGTACATGTTGTCGCGATAGTTTTCGTAGTGTCCCGAAGTGTGGAACATCTCGACGTCAAAAATCTGCGGAGTGATGACTTCTTGATATTTGTATTCTTGATACTTTTCACGAACGTACTTTTGAAGTTCGTTGTAAATCGTCGCACCTTTGCCAGTGAAGAACGGCGAGCCCGGAGCGTATTGATGAAAGTGAAAAAGCCCAAGCTCTTTACCAAGCTTACGGTGATCTCGTTTTTTTGCTTCTTCCATCCGGAAGAGATAATCTTCTAATTCTTTTTTATCTGAGAACGCAGTCGCGTACACGCGCTGGAGCATCGGGTTTTTCTCATCCCCTCTCCAATACGAACCTGCAGTGTGCAAAACTTTGAGAGCCTTGATTTGACCTGTCTTAGCAACGTGCGGCCCACGGCATAAGTCGAACCATTCACCTTGGTAATAAACTCCAACAGTCGTCTCGCCTTTTTCTTTAAGCTGTTCGATCAACTCAACTTTGAATCGCTCACCCATCTTAGTGAATGTGTCGATCGCTTTTTGAATCGGCCAATCTTCGCGAGTGATCGGAACATCGCGTTTAACGATCTCTTGCATCTTCTTTTCGATTTTTTCGAGATCTTCGGGAGTGAAGGTGCGCGGAGAATCGAAGTCATAAAAGAAACCTTCATCGATCACTGGACCGATAGTTACTTTTACGTCAGGCCAAAGCTGTTGAACAGCGTCAGCTAGTACGTGAGCGCCAGTGTGACGAATCACATCGTTAGCTTCTGGCGATTTCATTGTGATGATCTCGAGCCTTGTGCCATCTTTTAAAAGCGTGCGGAAATCGATGACTTCTTTGTCGCCATTGATCTTTGCACCTAGAGTTGATTTTGCTAATCCCGGCCCAATACGAGTTGCGACCTCGAGTGCAGAAGGCTCGTGATCAAATTCCATTACTGAATTGTCGGGAAGGATGATTTTTACAGCTGACATTTATGAAACGGTGCTGAGCATGCAAGAAATCACAGCCGTTGCCGCCGTGACTGGAGATTTAGAATTTTTTGAGAATGCCTGAAGCATTATTTCTCCGAAAGCTTAAGAACGACTTCTGCTGTTCATTCTTGAGATTAGTTTACCAAAACAAGGATGTATAAGAAACAAGGATTTTAGGCAAGCCGGAAGGCATGAATTTGTTTAAAAATCTCAACGGGTTAGCGGCCAATGGCGGCTAGAAGTGGCTTGAACTATTTGAGTTCTCGCATAAGACTGACGGATCACGAGCTAGACAGGCGCCATGAGAGATATATTCGACCGGTCACTTCTCAAAACTGTATTTACTGTTATCGAGGACCCGATTC
>JAYSYM010000598.1:0-9361 GCA_043727635.1 Bdellovibrionales bacterium
GGAGGTCTTATGCATCCACGAAGATTTGCAATGATTGCTGGAGCGATCATGTTGCTACTTGGTATTGCCGCGTTTATTCCAGCTCTTTCAACTTACTCAACCGATTTGTTGCGGCCACTTGAGCTCAACACAAGCCATGGTTTATTCCTCGGCTTCTTAGCGATGAACGTCGTTAACAAAGTTGCGCTCATCGTGTTTGGTATTGGAGGTATTTGGGCAGCTAGCAGAGAAGCAGTTTCTCTCCCTCGCTCAATCACATGGTCACGCGCAGTAGCGATCGTAATGGGAGTTGGTGCCGTGCTCGGAATGATTCCAGCAACTAGCACATTCTTCGGTTACTGGCCGCTCTATGGTTACGAAGTAGCTGTACATGCATCGTTTGCTCTACTCGGCGGATACTTTGGCTACGCACTCACAAGCAAAGTGCCAGACCGTGGCCCTACTCGCGCCGAAGCTAAGCGCGAAATCTACGGCCGATAACTAGTCCTACGGTACTCGATTGACGGCGTAGCCAGCCTTGCGAAGTAATTCGACGAGGCTGTCTTTACCCGTCATGTGACCGACTCCGACAGCCGCAAAAATCCCACCATTAAACACGCGCTCTTGGTAAACTAGTGTGCGAAGCCAATCGCGATTTCTAATTCCTATTAACGCTTCGTACTCGTCTTTAGAAAATATCGACATTGCTCTTTCGATGCTCTCTTGACTGCCTACACGATACTCCTTGGCCACCTCGTCGGGCGCTGTGACCCCCTCGTTTACTTTCTTCCGGCCGCTAACATAATCTTCGAGGACTGCTCGGGCGGTTTCGATCAGTAATGGGCGGGTTTGCTTTAGCAGCGCAAATGAATCGAGCGATTGTGCGGGAACGCTATGCTTTCTCGCTTCTTTCTCCAGTTGGTAATCAATGCTGTTGTACCATTGATAATCGTAGGCTTGATAGCGAGTGACGTAGACTGCGTAATCGGGATCGCTCTGTATGAGGTTAAGAGCCAAGAAAGGAGTAAATTCCTTCAGTTGCTCCTCAGAAAAAGTTTTGTATTTTGAAACAAGAAAGTTCCAGCCTGCTGGACTCAAAATTTTGTCTAAAGTCGGCTCGCTGTCGGCCCGCGAAACCATGATCTTTACAAAGTTCCGAAAGTCCTCTGGCATCTTTTGAAGATCTTCAGTTGATTTCACCGCATCGATTGGAATTTCATTAAAAAACGCACTGGCTGTTTTAGCTTTGTCGCGGACAGAGTCGGGAATCTCGTCGTAACTAACACCGCTGTGAATTGTTCCAAAAATATATGAGGTTCGACCCTCTTTTTCGACCGACCATAAGTACGGCTTTTTAAGCTTCGAAGCGCAACCTGAAGTAAGGATTAGCAAGAAAATAAGACAGATGTTTTTCATGACGAGAGATAAATCTCTCGCCAGTTTAATTGTCAAATGTCTTAACTCGGAGTTGTATTACTTGCGCGAATAACTGTTCGGGCTGCAGCCGTCGGCTCCTTCGAGGCTTTCCACTAATGGCGTTTGCCCTGGGCGAGTGACGTGTTGAACGACGCGAGCCATGTGGCGCTGAAGAATACACTGCTTAAACCAGCCCCACTCCATTTGTTTCCCGCCGAGATTCATGAACTGCACTTTTTTAATTGCGCTGTCGTAACGGCCGGCTTTGTAAATAGAAGAAACTAAATCCTTTGGGTTAAAGCCCGAATTGCCATCAAGTGAATTGAAATTTGCAAAAGTTGATCTGTTTGAGACGTCGGTGCTTGACCAGCGGTGAGTAGACGCCACTGCGTCTTGCACTCGTCCACCAGCATTGTAAGCACCTACTGCTAATACCCATGCTGTTTGCACAGGGTAGACTCTTGCGTTGAGGGGGCGCTGACACTGCAATTGAAACTTTTGGCCTGGAGCATAAGTCTCATGCTGTCTGAGTCCCTCAGGAACATAGCGAGAGTAGAGTGCTTTCAGCTGAAAAGCTTTCGCGTGAATTGCATCAACGGGTGAGCCGCAATTGTCGAGAAACGATTTAGTAATTTTAAAGCGGCGAATTTTTTCGCTATCAGAAGCATCGGCCCAAGCAGAAGCAACTGAGTTAGAGGAAATGTTTTGCGTGTGAGATGTTTCAAGTCGGTACGACGGTAAACTTCCAAGACGCTTGAGGCCGATTTCGTAGAACGGCTTAACGTACTCGCGCGATACGCCCGTATTACAATCTACTTTACTCGCTGGCCAACCCATCGCTGCTTTCTTTGCCGCGGATTGAGTTTCAGCCCACGAGCACCATTCAACTAAATTGATTTGCGCGATCCCGCACGAGAAGTTTCCGCCATCGTCAGCAACACCGAGATTAGAGAAAATACTTTCTTGCATGATTGCGCCAGTTAAGATGTGCGGAGGTACGCCATATTTTTCAGAGGAGTCGTAAACTGCTTTTACTTTCAAATCGTGATCTTTTGCTGCCATCATTCTCATCCAAGAAATTTGGATGAGTCCTGCCGTCATGCTTCCCGAGTTTGCACTCTCACGGCGAAGAATTTCTTTTGAGCGACAATAGCCATATGCGAATTTATGATTCTTCCACCACTCGAGTTCCGCTGCCGATACGGCTGGATCATCTTTAGCGATGTTCACAACTCCAGAAAAATCTATGCAAGTTTTTGTAGGGGCTGCTGGAACGACGTTTTCGATACACTGAAGTGGCGGCTGAGCCCAATTAGTTGCGGCAAACCCAGTCACTGGGAAGGTCATAGCTAGTACGGCAAATAAGTGTTTCATCGGGCACTCCAACGGTTATTACGGAGCAATAGTTCAAGGAATGTGCCTGTTTTTCGTGGTTTAAGTGCTGTATCAGGTCGAAAAACTGTCTAATGAATTTGCTTGGCCCCAAAAGCGTCACTGTGTCTCTCGCGGGTCGACTTAAATTTCGACCTGCATTCCGACTTCAATGACTTGGTTTGCTGGCAAATTAAAGTATCGAGTAGCGGGCTCTGCGTTTCGCGACATGAACGAGAAAAGATGCTCTCTCCAAATCGCCATGCCGGGGTGATGCGAGGGAATTAACGTTTCTCGGCCTAAGAAATACGTAACTTCCGGCAAATCGAAAGTTAGATTCTTAGCTTCGCAGGCCTTGAGAATATCCTTGATGTCCGGAGTTTCCATAAAACCGTACTTTGCAACCACTCGAACAATTCCGAGTTCGAAAAAATCAATTTCGACTCGATCACTTTCTTCGACTACCGGGATCTCTTTTGTGATCACCGTGAGAATGACACTTCTTTCATGCAAAACTTTGTTGTGCTCTACGTTGTGAGTAAAACATAACGGCGCAATCTTTTGATCGCCTGTCATAAACACTGCAGTACCCGGAACTCTTGTTGGAGGTTTCTCTCTCAATAAATTTAAGAACTGTTCGAGCGGGAGGGACTGCATTCGTGTGCGCTCTTTTAAAACTCTTCGTCCCGTACGCCAAGTTGTCATTAGCGTGAAGATCACCACCGCTAGCACGAGCGGAAACCATCCGCCGTCTGCGATCTTTACGATGTTAGCGGCTAAAAAGGCGCCGTCAGCTATCAAAAGAAGAACCAGAATCGCAAAAACTAAATAGCCATTCCACTTCCATCGCTCAAATGCGACGGTGCAAACGAGAATTGTCGTAATCACCATGGTAATACAAACTGCAATTCCGTACGCAGAGGCTAATGCACTCGAAGATCCAAAGCCGACGACTAAACAAGCAGTGAGACCGAATAACAGCCAGTTAATATTTGGTATGTAGATCTGACCGATTTCGTGAGTGGAGGTGTGAACGATGCGAACTCGCGGAGTGTATCCAAGCTGTAGGGCCTGGCGAGTACGAGAGAATACTCCGGTAATCAAAGCTTGCGACGCGATCACAGTCGCCATTGTAGCAAGTGCTACAAGCGGATAAAGTCCCCAACTCGGTGCTAGCAGATAAAACGGATTCACCGCAGCTCCCGGGTTAGTAAGCAGAAGTGCGCCTTGCCCGAAATAGTTAAGTAACAGACCTGGCAGTGCTACAAAAAACCAAGCTCGCTGAATTGGTCTTCGCCCAAGGTGACCCATATCTGCGTAGAGTGCTTCTCCCCCAGTGACGACTAGGAAAACAGTTCCTAATGCGAAAATTCCGACCCAACCGTTCTGCGCAAAGAACGAAATTGCGTAGTAGGGATTTACGGCTTCGTAGATATGCGAATTATTGAGACTGCCGTAAATACCGAGTGCGCCCAGTGTAGTGAACCAGACTAAAATCACCGGACCGAAGAGTGCGCCGATCTTTGCTGTACCCAAATGTTGATTGAAAAAGAGTGCAAATAGAATTGCGACAGTGAGTGGAATGATAAATGGCTGGAAGAACGGCGTTGCTACACCAAGCCCTTCAACCGCACTTAGCACTGAAATCGCAGGAGTAATCACTCCGTCGCCAAAAAGAAGAGCTGAGCCAAACAGACCTAAATACAGAATTGATTTCGTAAAGCGTGATTCTTTTGCCGCAGTTCGAGGCGCAGCAATAGCTGTGAGCGCCAACACTCCACCCTCACCATTGTTGTCGGCTCTCATCACGAACAATAAATACTTTATCGATATGACGATGATCAAAGACCAAACGATGAGCGAAAGAATCCCCATAATGTTTTCTGGTGAAATCGGAATCGCATGAGGTCCATGAAAAGTTTCTCGCACAGCATAGAGCGGACTAGTTCCGATATCCCCGAAAACAATTCCGAGCGCTGCTAAAGTTAATGCGTTGATGGACTGTTTTGAATGCGGCTGACTCATGGCTGAAACCTCTAGGATGCGATATCTGCAAGGCTACGCCGCTTGAGGCGCTATGTCCAGCGACACCCATGGAGTTGTTACCGTCAGAATGGCACCGGACGCGTTGGCTTCGAATTTGAACTACTAAGGCTCAAGTTGGGTTTCAGATGCACTCTGACACCAAAATTAACCGAGGAGCCGAAATTGAAAAAATTCTCCCTATTATTTCTTCTGGTAGCCATCAATATTATTTCTGCGACAGCACAGGCGCAGACAATCCAGCTTGGCACAGTCTCATTTGGCGGGAACGGCTGCCCTGCTGGAACTGCAACAGCAGTGTTAACTCCTGACGCTTCAGGCGTATCCATCCTCTTCGATAAATTTTCGATCGAACAAACTGTTGGCCAAGGCGGGATCAGCAGACTTTCGTGCCGAGTTAAAATTCCAATCAATATTCCACTTGGCTACGCGGTTGGCGCGACAAGATTTGATTACCGCGGTTTCGCCGAACTTCCGGCGGGAACATCGGCAAAACTCTCGACTACAGAAATGGGCAAAGCAAAAGGTTTCGGAGGAATACTCCAACGAGCGTTTGCATCGAGAAGCCAACTTAGCTCAGGTGAGTTCACAATCGCTCACTCTGCATCTAAAAGTATTAATTTAAAAAAATGCGGACGAGATTCTTGGCAAGAAATCGACGTGGATATTGCGCTCGAAGTTCAAACTCCGGGCTCAGCACAGCAAACGGTCCTCGCGACACTCGACACAGCTGACGTCGGAGACGGCGGCGGCCTAAACATCGGCATCAATTTAATAAACTGCGCAGACCTTCAACGACGCCGACGATAAAATTCACTTAAGTTTCCAGGATTTGAGCGCCTTGAGCGCATCGCCTGGGAAGTCCGTGAACACGCCGTCAACTCCGAGGTCATAAAACATTTTATACTCTTGCTGCGGATCACTTCTCGCAGCTTCAATCACAAACTCTGGTTCATTTCTGAACGTGTAAGGCATAACTTTTAGCCCCGCCGCCTGAGCTAAGCTCATCAAACCACTAGTCGATCCATCGGGTTTGATCAAAGCAGCTTTCGGAGGACCGATGTGTCCTGCCACTTGCGAAATCTCTTTTAGTCCCGCAGGTGTCAGTTCTTTTGGATCGCTAATTAAGTAGAGTAGTGGAGTGGATATTTTTAATTTAAGTTCGCGCAATATTCCGAGCTCGAAGCACTGAACAATCGCTAGCGAATCAGCGCGATCCAATTTTTCGCGTTTCATTATTCTCACAAACTCAGGGATTAAGTCGAGACCGATACTTTTAAAGTATGTGGGATGTTTGAGTTCGGGAATAATTCCGATCCGTCGGCCTTTCTGCTTACTCTTTTCTTTTACTACTTTGATCACTTCCTCAAAAGTAATTACTTCGTAGTCATTGTTAAAGGCTTGGCTGCGACCAGCGAGTCGCTCTCGCGCATGCAAAGTTTTAATTTCTTTGAGGGTGAGATCTTCAGTGAACCAACCCGTGATCGACTCGCCGTCAATTTTTTTAGTCTTCTTTAGTTTTGGAAATTTCACTGCAACGTCAGTAGTCTCAGAAATATCGTTCTCATGGCGCGCGATAAGAACCCGGTCCTTAGTCATCACTAAATCAGGCTCAATGTAATCAGCCCCCATGTCTATCGCCACCTCATACGAAGCCTTGGTGTGCTCCGGCCTGTGCCCACTCGCTCCCCGGTGACCAATCACAAGCGGCGTACTTTTGACTTTGTCAGCGGCGATGCCATTAGGAAGTATTACGAACAGAGACACTAATGAGACGAGAATGACTTTTAATGATTTCATTTGAATGCTCCTAAACTTTCGGCAATCCAAGATTTTATTTTGACGATTCGCTGAGACATCTGTATTCAATCAGAAGTTTTGTCCTGAGTGTAGCGCTACCTCGGCTAAAGCATTGTGATTCACAAACTTTACTGGAGGTAAAATGTTATCGTCTTTTGTTTTCCGAACATTGTTCGTAGCTGCGCTATTTCCAATTTCAATTGCTCATGCTCAAGCGAAAGTTTGCTCGTCAAAACTTTTTGTTGTGAGCGGCAGTGCGAGCAATCAGTCTGTAGCGATGACTCCGCCAACTCCTAGCGAAACCACTGACCTCACTGCCGAGATCATCAAGTTCGCATCTAAAACACAAAACGGCCGCCAGTATTTTTTGGGCGAAATCAAAGACAGCTTTGGTAGACCGCTTGCCACCAACGGCTCAATCACTGAAACCATGGACGGAGGCGTCGATGGATACGGCTCGGGGTATGACATCTATCAAATCACTAACTGCACTTGGAGCCCGCATCTCCCGTCTCTCTGCCGAGTTGAATGCGCGATCGTTCTTTACGATGCAGGTTATGGAATAGAATAGCTTCTATCGAGAGTGTCACGTGACACCCCTGCAAATGCGGAGTTAAAAGCTGAATGAAACGAGTTCCGAACATCACTGCATTTGATTAGGTTTAATTTCGTTTCAGTCTGAGACCTTCCTTTGCATTAAAGCTCTCCTTTGAAAAGGAGATAGATGTGATCGATACACTCATGTATGTTAAACGGTTAGAGGCAATCGGAATTTCCCGAGAGCAAGCTGAACTTCAGGTGCAGGTTATGGCAGACATCGTTGATAATAACTATGCGACAAAACAAGACATGAAAGATGTTCGTCAGGAAATTAAAGACCTGCGAATTGAGCTCAAGCACGACATGCACAGACTTGAAGACCGACTGACTTTAAAACTGGGTTCGATGATGGTCGTCACCGTCACCGCGGTAGCTACCATTCTAAAATTCTTTTAGCCCCGAGAGCTCATCACATGAGAAAACTAATTTTTGGAATTAACGTCACAATGGTCGCAGGAAAAGGAAGACGACTGTTTGACCATGTTGATTTCCAAAAGAAGTTTCAATTCAAACTCGCAGAGTCTCGGGTTTTTGCTGCTGGGCATATGGCGCTTCATTACCTGAAGTCGTGAATAACCAGACTTTAGAACTTATTGAAGGTCGTGCAATCCCTGTCAGCGGCCACCACAATGGCTTTTGCGGCGGCCGAAGTCCTGATTAGAGAAAACATTAGATCAGGATCTTCACACTTCAATTCTGTAACCTTACTCTTTTGTATCAATCGTAAATACAGGAGTGAGAATGAACTTAAGATCTCTTAAACTTATTATGATCCCTTTACTCGCCTTGAATCTCTCGGCGTGTGCTGGCTTTCAAAAAGATGATCAACAAGACCCGTTTGATCTCGCGCTGGATTCGGATTCTTCTGAACTACAACTAGATTCATCAGAAATGGAAGTTACTTCCGCACTTATGCCCGAGAGCGATCTTCAGCTCGACGAAGATTTCGGCATGGCGCCCGCACGCACCCAACGCAAACCCGCTTCCAAAGCCGTTAACTCAATGAATGTTCCTGCCGAAAAAGCGCTGGGCTGGATGAAAAATGGCAACAGAAGATTTGCGACGCAACGATTGCGCACTGACGGGATTTCAGCAACAGATCGCGCACGCTTAGAACTGGGCGAGAAGCCGCACACAACAGTTTTTTCTTGCAGTGATTCGCGGATGCCACCTGAAGTAGTATTCGATCAGAAGCTTGGCGAAATTTACGTCGTTCGAAATGATGAATTGAAAGTCGATCAAAATTCGATTTCATCTCTGGAGAAGGCAGTCGATAAGTTTGGAACACAACTTTTAGTTGTTCTAGGCAATCGTGATTGCGGCAACCCCGAACAAGTCGCAAGCGACTTAGCTTCCCGCTCGCCACTGCTCGGCAAAAAAATTAGCTCGGGCCAACTTCGAATTGAGCCAGCTATCTACAATTTGAAATCGGGCTCTGTAAAATTTGAGTAGCTTCTAGCGAATCTCGCGGAACGCGAGATTGGTGCAGCCGCCCCGGGTCGAACGGGGAACCCTCAGGTTCGAAGCCTGATACTCTATCCAATTGAGCTACGGCTGCATTTAGGTAAGAGCGAACAAAGTAGCTAATGATTCGGGGGCAATCAAGCTGACAAATGGTGCGCCGCTAGACAAATGGGAACCGGGTACCTTCTGAAATGAGAATCATATTCATTTAACTTGACCCTCCAAGGCTCCAAGCCTAAAAACAGCGCCATGGCGCAGACATCCGTTCAATCAAGTGCACTTCCTGTTAGCAATGTTCAATCTCCTCTCATCAAGACCAATCGCAAAGAGAAGATTCCGCACAAGCAGATCATTCGCGACCTCGGCCTTAAAGTTACTGAACAGCGCCTGCTCATTCTCGACATTATTCGCAATGGATCGAACCACTTCACTGCTCAAGAAGTTTTTGAAAAAGTAATTGTGCGTAATCCCGATGTTGGTTTTGCAACTGTGTATCGTTTTTTGAGAACACTCTCTGAGCAAACGTATGTCACTGAAGTTCGCTTAGGCGGAATGCCCGCTAGATACGAGTGGGCCGCAAAACATCACCACGATCACTTAACTTGTATTCAATGTTCGAAGATTGTTGAGTTTGAGAATGTTGAGATCGAACGTTTGCAGGAGAAAGTTGCGAAAGAGTTTGGTTTCG
>JAYSYM010000599.1:0-9351 GCA_043727635.1 Bdellovibrionales bacterium
TCCTTTAAATCCTGCAGGCGCAGGCGATTTATTGTTAAAGTGAGCCACTTCAACTGGATTATGTGGATCGCGAATGTCTACAACTCGGTAACCACCGCCATAGTGAGCAATGTGTGCGTAGTTTCCTTTAACGTGAACGTTATGCGGAAGATTTCCATCACCAATATATTTAGAAACTTCTTTTGGCGCCTTCTCATCTGAAATATCCCAGATGCGTACAGGGCGGCCGCTCGTCTCTTCAGTTGTTAAAAGATATTTGTTATTATCGGTGAGGGCCATGTTGTGGAACGAAACAAATGGCGCAAGCTCATCTCGAGTACGCGAAATTAAAACTGGGCTCGCCGGATTCGAAATGTCGTAAATAGAAAAACTCTTTGAGAAAATTTCTGCTAAGTAAGCGCGATTACCCCTGACGAACATATCGTGCACGTAAGTACTTCCGTTGAAAGTTCCAATTTGCTTTGGATTAACGGGATCTCGAAGGCTCCAAACTGTGACCCCCATGTTGTCACCGCCCACGGTAAACATAAGTGCGCGGTCTTCGTCGATCTGAAGTGTGTGATTGTTTGGGTAGTCTTTTAGTGTGTTCACAAGCGTCGCTGATGTCGGGAGACCTGAGAGATCAATGATCTGCACTCCCACGGGTGCACTGTCTTTAACTACGTACGCATAGTGCTTGTAAGTTCTCACCTCAGTCCAGCCTGATCGAATCGGACTTGGGATGTACGCCACTTCAACTAAGTTCGGCGCATCAGTGATGTCGATGATCGACAAACCTGTTTCTGGGCCGAGAAGTGCATACTCGCGCCCATCGGGAGCTGTGTAGCCCCATGAGCCTGAATACCTGACCTTCGAGTAATTATTGAATTGCCCTAGGTTCGTGAGTGGCAAGCTTTCAGCGATAGCTGTTGAGAATGATCCAAAACTTAGAAACGAAATTAGAGTTAGAAAAAGTCGCACGAGGCCCCCATTCCGTTGTTGGCTTAACGGGTTTGAAAAAGCTTAGCCTCGACTATCCAGCGTTGGAAGCGATTAATTCTCAAATTGAGACGTCGATCTAATCTCCAGGTTACAGGGGGGTGTAAAGAGTATGAGCGACGGCACTGAATCTGAACGACTGCCACATGGCATTACAGTTGCTCTACATATTTACAGCACAGGGGGTGCCCAGTGAAGCTAACAGTGAAGCCAGCGATGAAACCAAATTTCAAGAACACGTCAGTAGTGTTACTAGCTGTTCTGCTATGTTTGGGATTCCAAAACTGCTCGAAGGTACAATTCGCAGCGACTGACGGGAGCTTGATCGGTAAGGCTGGCGGCCAAGGCGACGGCCTCGACGATGTTAACTTTCCAGAAGACGAAGATCTCGATGAAGAGTTAGTCGATAACGATGATGACGACGACGGTGTCGACAATCTCGACGACGTTGACGGAAGCGCCTGCGAGCTATACTCAACTGCTGTTATCGACGGTGGAGTCAGAGGAGTGGATGTCAAAATCCATAAGTTTCGCGGCGACTTAGTTATCGCAGAATCGCAAACTCTTGACCTAACAAATATTCGCGGCTCGGTGTACGCAAAAACTGTTGATGCTACACACTTAAGAAACATTCGCGGCGGATTATGTTTAGTTGGCGAGACTCTCGGAAAACTCAACAATCATCGCGGGAACATTGAAATTATTGGTGCTGCTACTGAGTCGATCAATAACACTCGCGGTACAATGGTTATTAATGGTGGCTCTATAGCATCAATCCATAATCACCGCGGCAGCATCATCTTCAAGAATGGCGCAACACTGCTCGGTGAAATCAGTAATCATCGTGGAGAAATAATCGGAATCGATCAAGTAGTCGCCGGACCGTAAGGACCGAGTCGGGATCACGCTTTATTAAGCTGATCCCAGGTTCTGCGAAGCTTGTCTCGCAACGTATCTTCGATCAATGGTTTAAGAATATAGTTGTTCGCCCCAGCTTGGATGGCGCGAATAATCTGATCTTGTCGACTCTCGCTCGTCAAAAACACAAATGGAATCTTCGTCCATTCTGGTTTTCGGCGAACCGATGTGAGCAGATCTAGCCCGGTCAGTCCCGGCATCTTCCAATCAGAAATAATTAATTCAAAAGGAGTGTAACTCTCAGACGCTGTTTGAAGTGCCTTCAACGCTTGGCCCACATCATCAGCTTCCGAGATATTCTGAAAACCTAAGTTTCGCAGAAATGACGTCACGATTTCGCGAATTGGTAAGGTATCTTCAACAACTAAAATTTTGGTCTCTGGTGGAAACACGCGATTTCTCCTGATAAGAGGATAAAATTGTTCATCTAGGTTGCCAACTGGGCTACTAGTCGAGATTAATTGAGAAGCAAATTAAGCGAGATGAACCAAATATGTGCGCAGAAGCAAATATAAAGACTACGGACAAGGCGATCAGAGAAGCCCTCGGTGTCCCATTTGTGAACAGGACCGGCGAGGTCGAGTGGTGAAGAGGTTACGATTCAGGATGAAAAGCGGTGCATGACCGCTCTGAAAAACGAAAATCTACTAGCTTAAATTTATTGCCCGAAAGTTGCTCGCTCGAGAACGCGAAGTGCCGGAGTTGGATCAAGTAAATCCCCTCTTCGACCAAACTCATTTTCGCCGATTTTAGTAAGCGAGCCTTTTGCGCGACCAGAATAAAGTTCGAGGTGAAGTGAACTTACGTTGTCGGTCTTGCGGCTTGCCAAGTTTCCAACGACTGAGCCTTTGTTGACTTGATCACCGACTTTTAATTGTGAGCCGTGGCTTAGTCCGCCATAGCGAACTACCGAACCGTCAGCGTACTGAATTTCAACGCCGTAAGTGCCGGCGTAAAACGGATACGGTCCTTTAACAACTTTACCGTTGTCATAAATCGAGCGAACTTCTGTGCCGCTTTCAGCAACCAGAGATACGCCAGCATTCTTACGATTCGTGCGAGGAGCACCGAAAGCGTTGATCGATTCTCCAACGTACGACTGTGACGGTCGAACCGATAGCGGAAATGTTCCATTAACTTCTGAGCTTGGCTCACGAGGTGCCGGAGCTGGCGAAGGTGTAGTTGAACAAGCAAGCGCGACAAAACTTAACGTTAAAAGCAATAGAGCTTTCATTGATTCCCCTCGAAATAAGTACCATCAGTATTGCTAATTTTTTGCTGATTGAGTACCGGCCAGAGGGCTAGGTCTATTTCAATTCTGAGCTTAGGATTATCTTCTGCTGAGTGATCCAGTCGAAATAGGCACCAACTTTAGTAGTAAGAGCCGTGTGACCGCAGACAGAGTCTTTGTTGTTTCCATCGAGATCGTCTACGAGCATTGCCGAGTTAATTCCAACGACCGTTGGGAAAGATGCACTCGCCAAGAATTGTGGGCCGCCCGAGTCACCCATGCATGTATGCGCTTCTGATGTTGGAGCAGTGAAGTACATAGTGGGGTACTGAATATAATTATTATGGATGACCGCTTTGCCACGACGAAGATTTCCGAACAACGAAGCGTGATAGAACTTTGGCTCACGATATTGTTCGCCAGTAATGTACTGCGAGTGACCCGAGCCGTAAATATAGATCGGCTGATTTGATAAATCGATATTTTGCGGGAGAATTTGCGCAGGCTTTGCGTCGGCAGGTAAGTCGCCAGCGAAACTAAAGATCGCGATGTCATTCGACATACCCTTCGTATATTTTTTTACGCGACCGCCGCCAAAATCAAAAGCTTGGACTTCGGCTCCATCATCTCTGAACTCGGGATGACCAACAATTTTGTACCCAATCTGAATGCGACTTTGCGGAGCGTGTTGGCTCAAACCGAAAACAATTTTGAATCCATTGGGCTTGGGATTTCCGCGAAGGCAATGAGCTGCCGTTAATCCAATATTTTTATCGATCAAAACACCTGTGCAAAACCCGGCTGGCTTGCCGTTATACGTTTGCATAACAATAACAAGAGCGCGCGACGCCGGATACTCCCCTACTTTAGAGAGCAATTTCCCATTAGCCACAGCAGGAGCCGCCGAGTTTTCACTCGTGCTCTGTTCCACAGAACATCCAACTGCTAAGAGTAGCAAACCAACTGCGATCACTTTTCTCATGCTGTATTTATACCCGAGGCCAATGCTTCACCCTAGGGTGAACGCGGGCTCTTGAAGTAATTCTCGGATCGTCAAAAAGTTCGACAGCCTCAAAATTTTTTCTCTTGCGTGAACGACTGAGAGCCCTTAGCTTCCCTGAAAACAAAGGGAATAATTCTATGATCAATCGTTTCGCCGCCATACTACTTCTCGCTGCAGCACCGCTTCTCATTGCTAGCTGTAACAAGAGCTCAAAAACTTCTAACGTTGACGACCGACAAAAAGGCAAAACTTCAAAGAGAGTCGATTGGGAAAAAATTCCCTCACAATACAGTAAGAACATTGATGAAAAGGTGCTGAACCTTCAGTCGATTGACCGTGTGTACGTCGATGCTTTCGGATTTCAAGACGATGTCGAAGTGGTCTATTCAAATGAAGTTGCTCAAGGCTCGGCAAAACTCCGTATTTTTTCAGTAATTAGCGGATTCGCTTCTTTTGGTCGGATCGATCAAACTATCAAAGGTACTAATTTACTCGTTAAAAATTATGGTCAGTACGAGTGCTCAATACAAATTAAAAACGGCCAGATCACTAACTTAGACGGCGGTTGCTACATTCGTTTAGAAATAGTTATGCCCGCTGGAGCACAAATCGAAGTTTACAACGTTGAACGACTAATCAGTAAGCGATTTTTCGCGATGGATACAGAGACATTTCTAAAGAAAATTGATGCGGCTTCTTGGAAAGAACAAAAGTTTGAAGTTATTGAAGAATTCGTGAGCTCATACTCAGGCTTGAACAAGAAGCCTGAGCTGACAGCTGCTCAACTTGGAGTGGTAATCGAAGACTTCTCTTTCTCCGATCCTCAGTTAGAAGCGCTCCGACGCCTTCACTCATACGTAACCGATCGAGAAAATTTGAGTGCGATGATCGATGATGTTTTCGCGTTCAGCAGAGATCGCGAAAGCGCTCGACGAATAGTCGGCCTTTAGACGCTGAAGACTATGTTCCTGAGTACAACATGCCAAACGACTACATCCTCTCTTCAAATCAAAAGGTAGTTGCGGGCGCGCTAAGCGTGATTAAATCAAATGGATTCTCAGACTGGGTAATTGGGTTCGCCGACGCAAACCTCCACCAATATACGCAGGCGGTTGGCGTAGTGTTCAACTACATGGATGAAATCCACATGATCATTACTGCTGTTAATGTCGAAGCTGGAAAATGCCAAGTTAAAGAAATTATCGACATAAACACTGTCGAGATTCAAAAAAGCAGCGACCGCAGCTTGCTCCACAAATACTTCTTAGGACTTTCAAAAAACCAGATCGAAGCTCGAGGACTCGGCGACGTCTACAACGACGTAAAAGCTAATTTATCTGGCGCCAACGAGTAACTGACGAAAGTGGTAGGGGCTGAAGGACTTGAACCTTCGATCCTCCGGTTATGAGCCGGATGCTTTAACCAACTAAGCTAAGCCCCCAAATAGAAAAGGCCACTTGGTCACAAGCGGCGTTCTTAAAAGTATATGTTTGGGAGTAGTAGCGCAACCAGAGTGTAGCCGGCGATTAGTCGTTGAGCTCAAGCTCTGCGAGCGCGTCGTAGTCAGCGAAGTAAGTAGCCAAATTCGCAGTTGCATAGGCAGATTCGAAGATCCTGCCTTCTGCACACTGCGCAAAAGCCGAAGGTGTGCGCAACTCTTCTGAACTTGCCTCAGAAATATCGCAATTAGCAGTCGACCAGGCTTGTTGGCTGTAGGTGATTCGGTAGCCGAGCAACGAGTTGCCATCCATGAGCTGTTCGATCTCATCCAAGCGAATTTCGCCGAGAGCGGCGACATCACCTTCTAAGATCGTATCAACCCAAACCTCCGACTGCGATTGGGCGATTGATAACAGTTGCTCGTGTAGACTTTCATCGACTTCAACTAGGTCAGCCGAGTAGCTATAGACTTCTTTAGTTTGAAAGTTTGCTGGAGTAATCGACGCGTGAGTTTTTAAGTAATCTAAAAACCGCTCGTGAGAGGCCTGCGCCAGAATCGGAAGTTGTAGAAGCACGATTGTGAGTAAGCTAAGAAGTTTCGTCATAAGTCAGTTATGCGCCTCATCTCGCAAAATCGAAAATACATAGCAATCAACTTACTATGCGATCGACGCATGAGACATATAAGCCAAAAAAAGGCCACCTTGCGGCAGCCTTTCGAGCAGGAACTTAAAAATGTCTATTCTGAGTCGCTGTCGCCCCAAGTATCGATAAACGTTTTAAGCTTACCGCTTCGGCTTGGATGACGAAGCTTGCGAAGTGCCTTCGCTTCAATTTGACGAATTCGTTCTCGAGTAACGTTAAAGTCTTGTCCCACTTCTTCCAATGTGTGATCCGACTCTTCACCGATCCCGAAACGCATGCGTAGAACTTTTTCTTCACGGGCAGTGAGTGTTGCAAGAACTCGGCGAGTTTGCTCAGCAAGGTTCAAGTTAACGATAGCCTCTGCTGGGTTGATCACCTTTTTGTCTTCGATGAAATCTCCTAAGTGAGAATCTTCTTCTTCACCTACTGGAGTTTCAAGAGAGATTGGTTCTTTAGCGATCTTCAATACTTTGCGAACCTTATCGACATGCATGTCCATCTTCTCTGCGATCTCTTCTGGCATTGGCTCACGGCCAAGTTCCTGAACGAGGTAACGAGATGTACGAACGAGTTTGTTGATCGTTTCGATCATGTGAACTGGAATACGAATTGTTCGCGCTTGATCGGCAATGGCGCGAGTGATTGCCTGACGAATCCACCAAGTAGCGTAAGTTGAGAACTTATAACCACGGCGATATTCGAACTTATCAACGGCTTTCATCAAACCGATGTTTCCTTCTTGAATTAGATCCAAGAACTGAAGACCACGGTTTGTGTACTTCTTAGCGATCGAAACCACGAGACGTAAGTTTGCTTCAACCAACTCTGCTTTCGCAGCATCAGCTTCCCTCTCACCCTTCCAAATAGAAGTGTAAGTGTCGCGGATCCAAGTGAAGTTCATTTCAGTATCATCCAAGACACGCTGCAAGCGACCTTCAGCTTCTTCAGCCTCAACAACATACTGGCGATACTTCTGGAAGTTCAAACCAGTGTCTTTGATCATCTTCTGAAGTTCTTTTTCGTTACTCTCAACTTGTTTGTAGCGAGCAACTAGATCAGTAACGTCTTTCGAGAACGTACGTTCAACACCGTCTTTGATACGACGACGAAGAATTGTCATACGACCAACGAGGTTTTTAAACTTCACAACGATTCGGTTGATCGTTTTACGGTTGAAGTTGATCGACTCAAAATTCGCCATCAACTCTTTGTTGTAGACGTCGAGTTCTTTCTCAGCTTCAGCTTTTACTTTTAGATTTACTTTTTCATCGCGCAAGATCGCAAAAGGCTTTGCAACTTTCGCCTGGTACTTCTTAACTTCACCGATCAACTCGTGAATTTTATCGATGTATTCTTGTTCGTTGTACTGAGTCTCTTCGTCCTCAAGACCACGGAAGATTGCTTTTACTTTAATTCGGCCTTCGTCTAAACGACGACCAAGCTGAATGATCTCTTGAGTTCCGATTGGGCATAACAAGATCGCGCGAACGATTTCGCGTTCACCTTTCTCGATTCGACGAGCGATTTCAACTTCACCCTCGCGAGTGAGAAGCGAAACTGAACCCATCTTGCGAAGGTACAAGCGAACCGGATCGTTGCCCTTAACGTCTTCTTGCTCCGCTTTTTCATCTTCATCAGCTTCTTCTTCGTCTTCCTTATCCGGATCGCCGAGGAAGCCGGTTGTCTCTTCATCACTGTCTTTTTTAGCCGCTAGTTCCGTAATAATTACACCAGCGACCTCAAGCGCATGCATGAAGGCGTCAAGTGCTGACGGTTCGATGATTTCAGCAGGCAAAAGATCGTTGATTTCTTCGATGGTGAGAAAGCCCTTCTCTTTGGCTAACTTCGTAAACTTCTGAATTTCCTCAAGAATCAAGGCGTGCTGTTGCTCTGACGTGAGCTCACCAGTTGGGGCACTTGATTGTTCTACTACAGTCTCTGACATTAACGATCCTTCTTCTACTCAGCTTAAATTCGTTTTAAAGCCGAATAAAATTCCAGTTACTCGTGACCATCTTGCTTTATTGCTAGTCGGTCCCGTTGCACATTCATAAATTGTTCCAAAGTTTCATTTCGATCTGAAGTGTTACCATCACGCAGTTGATTTGCGATCGCTTTGCCCTGGTTCTTCAAGAACCGTTTGCGAACTGCTGAGAGGTAATCGGTCATTAGCTTTCTTTCTTCCGCTTCATCCTTGCGACCTCGAGTAAGTTCAAGAGCGCTAGTGATGACACTAGGTACGTCGACATAAGAAGCCAACGAAGCGGCAAGACTACCAAACCCCGAGGGATTTTGTAAATGCTTAGCCAGAGCCATACGTGCAAGTTTTCGCAAACCGTCATCCATGAAGAATTCGAAGGCGCCTTCGCTCTCTGCTTCTTCAAAAAGTGATTGGTTGTGCAGGAGGAGACTTAGCAAAATCGCCTCATCCTTAGGGGATTTCCCTATAGAAACTTGCTCGGGAAGCGATTCATTTTCATCTGAAGGAGTTTGCTCACTTGGCACGGCTTCTTTAGAGAAACTCACGCGGGGTTGCGATGTGTTCGGCGCAGCTTTTGCAGTCTGATTGCGTGACCACTCCTGAAGCGTTTTTCGGATCCACAAAACTTCAACATCAAGACGCTGTGCGAGTTCACCAATATACAATTCGACCAATTGTTGACTCTCAGCGGCCTTGAGCAAAGGCGCCACTTTCATCACAAAATCAACTTTTTCGCCGGCCGAGCCCTTGTAGTCCTCAAGCCACCGACCGATCACGAGAGAGAACAATTCTCGGGCACTATCGAGGTGCTGATTCAAAGCCTCAACGCCGTTTTCTTTAACGAAATCATCCGGATCTTTGCCTCCCGGCAAAAAGCAACCCTTTACGCGTAAGCCATTTGCAAGCAAAATTGGAAGGCTCTTTTCAGCCGCATTCATGCCCGCCTCATCACCATCAAGCAACATCGTTACTTGTGATGAGTATCGCTTTAAAAGTTTCGCATGCTCTGGAGTAAACGCGGTTCCCAAAATCGCCGCCGTGTTTTGAATACCGACCGCGTACAACGCAATGACATCCATATAGCCTTCAACAATAATCGCGCGGTCTTGCGAGCGAATAAATTTTCCAGTTTCATGAAGTCCGTAAAGCACTTTT
>JAYSYM010000600.1:0-9227 GCA_043727635.1 Bdellovibrionales bacterium
AGTAATAACCGAAGGCAAAAAGCAGAGCGATGATGTTCGCAACTAGACCCCAAATCGCCATCGGCACACCCAGAAACTCAGAGTACTTACTGGCGGCAACCGCTGTGCAATCAAACGCCGCGCCGATTTGGCAAATAGCATGGTCTCCGCCGGCGCCAAACTTTATTTGAAAGTGCGTAGTTGCGAGATAAGTGTGAGTTGCAATCGCACCGAGAGTTGAAGCGATACCAATCCAAAAAGCTTTTCGATTCATAATTTACCTAATTCGTTAACGCCAATGAATGTTTGTAACCGTTAGAAATTACAGCTTTTATTTTAATCGAAAGCAACTCTTTTGGTGACTTCAAGAGATTTCAGTTTACGCTTTGATACGTGGAGCAAATCGAAGCGCGCAAACGTTTACTCTTGCAAGTAAAACGGCAGGTTGAGAGGCACTTAGGTGCAACTCCCAAAGCTATTGCAGAGTATGCAAAGCCATTTGAGCGCGAAAGCAGATTAAAATTTAAACACTCCTCTAAACAAGAACTGATCAACGCAGTCAGTGATGCAGAAATTGTTTTTGCTGCTGATTTTCACGCATTTTCGCAAGCGCAACGAACCCACTTAAAAATTCTTCGCGCGCTCCCTTTAAATCGAAAAGTCACGCTCGCGCTAGAGGCTATTCCGCACGGTTTTGAAAAGGAAATAGCTGCCTATCTCAAAGGAACTCTTGGTGAGGCCCTGTTTCTGAGAAAGGTGGAATGGCAGAAGCACTGGGGTTTTCCATGGGAGAACTATTGGCCATTGTTTCAACTCGCAAAGCAGCGCGGTTTTAAAGTCATTGGAATTAATAAAACCATGGCAAAAACTCGGCACCAACCGCGCGACCTACAAAGTCGCGACAGGTTTGCAGGTCAGATACTTGCAAAACAACTTCGTGACGACCGCGAAAGACTTATTTACGTGGTTTACGGTGAGCTTCACGTAGCGACGCCTCATCTGCCGAAAGCTACGACGGCTGCATTAAAGTTTGCGCCGAAAACGATTCAGATTTATCAGAACTTAGAGCGCGTTTATTTTTCTTTGAACGAAAATCAGCTTGAAGGGAAGATTGACGTCGTGAAGCTTGTCGGCAACAACCGATTTGCAGTCAACTCGGCGCCACCTTGGGTTCAATGGCAAAGTTATCTGATGTATCTCGATTCTGCTGCCGATACCGAGCTCGATTTAGAGGAAGACTCGATCGATTTTACGGACCGTGTTTCCTCGCTAGTTAAAGTTTTAGCTTCTGATTTAAAACTCAAATTCAAAGTCGACGACCTAACTGTCTACTCTCCGCATGACGACAAGATCTGGGGTGTACTCGAGTCCTCACTTCCGGCTAAGCAGCAGCGATCAGCTGAACGACATATTCTCCTGGGCAAGTGTTTCTATTTGCCGGTTATTGGGGTGGGCTATCTTGGTCGCGCCTCTGTTAACCAGGCAGCCGAAGTTGCAGGACAATTCATTCACGCAAAACTTTGCGGGAGAAAAGTTCAGTTTGGCGAAATGCCAAAAGACTTTGAGAGAATGATTTGGGTTAAAGCAGTCGGATATTTTTTGAGTAAACTTTTGAACCCAAAGCGCCAAGCCCAAACCCTCACTGACTTAAGAAGCGAACTTGAGAGCTCGAGTCGACAAGGTGAAAGTCGCCAAACGCTCGCTCTCGCACTTGACCAGCGAATGACTGAAATTATCTGGGTACAGCAAGGAAGACGCAGGACTAAGAAAATTCTCCCTCGACATGAGTCGAGGTTTGAGCAAGCATCAAGAATATTGGGAGATATGATGGGAGAGAGATTGTTCCTCGCTTATCAATCGAATAGAGTTAAGAAAGGTCGACTGATGTCGTGGCTTTTGCAGCCCATCGAGCAAAAGGATTTTGACTCGTTTTATGCTGACTTAGTTTCGGAACTTGAACCAGTCTCGCATCGGATGCGAAGTAAAAAGGAGAGGCTGTGAAAAAGCCCATTGAGCTGGCTGAAAATCGCCGCTGGTTTGTTGAAATTGAAGGTCGCGCACAAGGACCATTCACTCAAGTGCAAGTGCAGGATCTCGCTCGCCTTAAGCGCATCAATCCAATGACTCGAATTTTCTTTGAAGGCGATGTTCGCTGGCGTTTGATGAACGAGTTTGATGAATTCAAAATGGTACCTGAGTCATCTTCATCACTTCAGAATCGCGAATGGGTTGTTCTAAAAAGAAAGACTCTTAAAGAGGCCGAGCTCAGCCAAAACAAGTTTGATCAAATCGGCCCTTTTACAATTGATGAAATTGTTGAACAGATAAAAACCGGTGACTTGAGTTACAATGACTACGCCTGGAAAAAGGGTTTTCAACGTTGGGCTAAGCTCGAAGCACTCCCAGATTTCAATCATACGGTCAAAGCTCCGCTCCCTGCAGTGCCAGACTCTCCGCCAATGGCGATTGCATTTTTGAACGAGCCAAAACTTGATATCAATCCTGAAGAGCAAAACGAACTTGATCAATTCACTGTGACTAACACGCGCCCTCTCAAGCGCGAACCCGAGACTGTAAAGTCTGCGAAGAAGTCGCTCGATAAACCAGTTGGTGGCTCAAAAAAATCTGTTCGTGCTTTTGAAGAAGAGATAAATAAAAAATCAAAAGAGACTGACGAAGTTTCTGTTAGCCATATCGTGGTTCAGTCGGGCCTATCGCGCGGGCGGAAGATAGTTCGCGTAGCGCTTGCGGCGACAGCAACTTGTATTGTGACAGCTGTTGCCTACAACTTCGTTAAAGAAAACTACGGACCGCTTGAATCGGCCACTGCTCCAGTGGCGGCTGCGGTCCCAGAGATAACGGCAGAGCCAGTAGCGCAAATAGCGCCACCTCAAGATTTGCCAGTTGCTCAGGTGCAAGAACCAACAGCTCAGCTGCCGCAAAAAAATGTCATTCCAGTGCCTCGACAGGTTTACACTAGAGCCGATTACGAGATGCCAAAGAATCCGCGAATTGATTTCGAAGTTCTTCGTCCGGATTCAACAGGGCAAGTAGTTGTTTCAACCAATGCTCCGGTTAACTATCCAATTGAAATTAAGATCACTGGCAAGTCGGGTCAGATCTTGCGTCACGCAAGTTACTCTCAGACGCTCAAGCTTCAGCGGCAGGGCGGAGAAGTTCCATCGATTCAGCTGTCTGCTCTGAAGCTACCGTTCGGTACCTATACTGTTCAGGCTAAGTTTGGTGAGCTAACAAAGCAGAAGACGATATTCTACGGCGTCCGCGATGCGAAATTTCAAAAGTCCCTCGATGCTCACTTAAAGAAAGTCTCTACTCAGCAAATCGTTGAGAAGAAAATGGTTTTCTACTTCCTTCGCGATCTCGAAGAGAAGGCAAAGAAACTTGAAGTTGAGCGAGCTAAAGCTGCGAAAACTAAAGCTGGCTGGGCAAAAGCGTATGCCTCTTGGCGCAAAGACGTTGTTAAAGCTGGTTCGAAATCATTTGCGACGATCAAGGGTGTTGGTCCTCGCGACATCGCCTACCCAGAAGTCATTGCGAAGGCTAAGGAGCTCTCTCAGTCACTCTTGAAGCAAGGCGAAGAGTTGAATGCAGCCATCGTTCAAAATCGCTCTCTTGCGAGTGCTGGAATGGGTCCGATTCTGATTGCGATTCGTGACTTTAAAAAAGAAGTTGCTGTTCTGTCGCGATACTAGGCGCCTGCGGCCGATCTAATAGCTAATTTGATTTCAGTTCTTATCGACGAGCTCTTTAAAGTCTTTGCCGGCTTTGAACTTTGGAACTCGTGAAGCGGGAATTACAAGCTTTGTACCGGTCTTAGGATTGCGGCCTTCGCGAGACTTGCGAGCACCACGTGAGAACGTTCCAAACCCAACTAATTTCACATCATCGCCGCGAGATACGGCACGAGTAATAACTTCTAATGCAGCGTCTAGAACTTGCTCTGACTGTTGTTTTGTAAGTGCGGTCTTGCGGGCGACTTTATCAACGAGTTCAGCTTTGTTCACAGGGGAAACCTCTTCAAATTGGGAATGGGAAACTAAAGCCGGAGCGATTTCTGGTCAAGTGAATTGCGATTGAGTAATCGAATGTAGGCTGGTACTTTCAAACCATGTTGAACAAGGTAAGAAGTGAGACTGCTGAAGGTTTAAGCGCGATATTAAATCTTTCAATAGATGAGATTGAATCAGCACTTGAAATTCCAAAAAAACTCGAGCACGGACATCTCGCTTACCCAGTTTTCGGTTTAGCAAAGGCGCTCCGGAAAGCTCCTCCAGTTATCGCACAAGAGCTTGCGCAAAAAAGTGACGAGTTAAAAACGAAATTACGCGGTTTGAAATCAGTCACGGCAGTCGGCGGTTACCTCAACTTCACTTTCGAAGACAGTTACCTGCAAGACGTACTCTTAAAAGCGGTGAGCGAGCAGGGGGCTAAGCTTGGCTACAGTAAAGCTGGCGCAGGCAAGACAGTTGTCATCGATTACGTCTCGCCTAACGTTGCTAAACCTCTTCACGTCGGGCACTTGCGAGCTAGCGTAATTGGTCAGGCAGTAAGAAATCTCTCAGAAACTCAAGGGTACAAAGTCATTGGCCTGAATCACCTAGGTGACTGGGGCGTTCAGTTTGGAAAACTTGCATGGGCCTTTCAAAACTGGGGAAGTGAATACGATTTCGCAAATAAACCTTTCCAAAGCTTATTTGAACTTTATGTTCGCTTTCATGCTGAAGCTAAAACGAATCCTGAGCTAGAAAAGCAGGGATCGCAGTTATTCATCAAACTCGAAAATGGTGACGCCGAGATTAAAAAGATTTGGCAGAAATTTGTTGATATTACCCTCGTTGAAAATCAGCGAATTCTCGATTTACTCGGCGTGAAACATGATTTGGTTTTGGGTGAATCGTTTTACAACGACAAGCTTAAAGCCGTTGAAAAGTTGCTGGCAGATAAAGGTTTGTTAGTGGAGAGTGAAGGCGCGATGGTCGTTCACCTTGGCGACACCATGCCGCCATGTTTGATCCGAAAGAGCGATGGAGCTTCGCTGTATGCGACTCGCGATATCGCAAGTGCAATTTATCGTAAAGAACACCTTAAAGCAGATACAAATTTATACGTAGTTGGTGTCGAGCAGACTCTCCACTTTAATCAGGTATTTAAAGTGCTTGAGCTTATGGGCTATGAGTGGGCGAAAAATTCTCATCATCTTTCTTTTGGCTTGTATCGTTTCAAAGAAGGTTCGATGTCGACTCGAGAAGGTCGAGTTGTCTTCTTAGAAGATATTTTGACTAAAGCAATTGAGACAGTTGCAAAAATTATTGAAGAGAAAAATCCGAACCTTGAAGACAAAGCGACTGTTAGTCGGCAAGTGGGAATCGGCGCCGTCATCTTTAACGACTTGGTTAATGACCGAGTACGGAACGTTGATTTTGACTGGGAGAAAATCTTTAACTTCGAAGGGGATAGCGGTCCTTATTTGCAGTATTGCCAAGTGCGGTGTCACAGCTTAATTCAAAAATTTGGCAAAGCTGTTCCTGAAAAATTCAGTGGTGACCTTGTAGAAAGCGAAGAACGAAATCTGCTTCGAACAATGATGAATTACCCTGATGTGCTTTCTGCAGCGGCGGCTGCCTACAAGCCAAATGTACTTGCGCAATACCTTCTCGAACTAGCTGCTGCGTTTAACTTGTTCTACAACAAGCATCGAATTATTGGCTCACCAAACGAAGCCGATCGAATGTTGTTGGTCCAACTAACCGGGCATGTTCTCAAAATGGGACTCAAGGTCCTCAATATCGAAGCTCCAAAAGCAATGTAACTCGACCATTGGCTTGTTCCCCAGGGTAACTCAGGTATTTTTGTGTCTAAAATCTCAAATATCCCAGCAAATACGCCGAAGAGTTAAGTGATGAAAACGCCAGTATTTGCAAGCATCTGCATAATTCTTTTCGCAAGCTATCTGCAGTTTTATTCTTTCATGCGCTATAAATTTAGCGGCATCGACGGACTTAAAAGTGAAGTTGCTTACTTAAAATCTGACTTAGAAAAAGAACGCTTCAAAGGCGAACTAGCAAAGTTTCAGCACGATGATTTCAAGCAGCATGTTGCAACACTAGTTCCGCAGGCAGTCAAGAGCACACAAGGTAAGCCAGAAAACTTTCAACTTCGTTCGCTTGCAAGCGTAGTGAGTGAATCTCCGAAGGTAAAATTCGAACGAGCCTCTTCACTCTTTGAAAAGGCAAAACAAGCCTTTCGCGCTAAGAAGCTCGAAGAATCGAACCGCTCATTCGCGCAAATAATTAAACTTTATCCTGAGTCAGTTCATTTGATTGAGTCACATTTTCTTTTAGCTGAAGGTCAATTCCAAGCAAAGGAATTCGAAGCGTGCTTAGCAACTGTTGAATTGATGGTGGCGAAATTTCCAGAGCACGATCTGACTGGTTACGGTCTTTTGCGTCTTGGTAAAGTCTTTGAAAAACAAGATCGACCCGAAGACGCTGCAGATGTTTATCAGGCAGTGATCCGTTCCTACGGCGATGCGGGTCTAAAGAAGCAAGCAAAGTCGCTTCTCCAATCGGTAGCGTTATGATTCTCCGGTTATTCCAAGTAGTCACATTCGTCTTTGTCGCGACGATTGAAGTCAGAGTTCATGCCTCTGAAGTCGTGTCGTTGCGCGAAGATTTGGCTCCGCTGCAAGAGCCAGTTAATTGCCTCGAAGACGGCGACACTTGCGCAGTTAAAACCAACTCGGGAAGAAAATTTCTATTAGAAATTGGCTCAGCAAAAGTAACTCTTGGATCTGGAAGCTCTGCAATCAAAACAGGGAAAGATAAGATTACTTTTGTGCGCGGAACTGCGTTGGTCAAAACTGAAAGCCCTTTGTTCGTTGAGACTGAATTTGGAAAAGTGATTGTGAAACAGGGTGAAGTCCTTTTGTTAAAGCAGGAATCTAAGCTCATCACTCGCGTTAACAGCGGTGAAGTCTTTATTCAGCCACGCGGCTTTTCGGAAATGATTGCGATTCAGCCTGGCGAAGAGAACTGGATAGGATCAGTCGACAAATCAGGAATCGCCCAAACTGGCGTTTCGACTTCGATCAATTTTACAGAACATGCATTGATCTGGTCTAGTTTATACTCTGGTAAGAAGCGTTCCTTCGAAAAGGAACTAAAAGAGTTCGCTCATCTTTGGAAACAAGCGAATGAGAAGACAGCCGCTGCTCATGCCGACCTAGCCCAAAGACACATTGCTTCGATCGAAGCTGACTACCAACGCCGCCAAAAAGCACTTAAAAAGCGCCAAGCTTACGAATCTGATTTACGACATTTATTCCGCAAAAAGAGCCTCGACCAATAGCGTATTTGCACACTGCTAAGACGATTCTCCTTAGCCATTAATTCTCCTATGATACTATCAAGTTAGCGGTTAACAGTTGGCTGAAACAGTTAACTGCAGACTGTTGACGGAGGATAGGATGTCTTCAATCGATCGAAGCAATGACGGTGAAGTTCGCAAAACACGCGAGCAGTACACGCAAAAAGAATCTGATAGCATCAAAAAGCATAAACTTGAAGTGAAGCGTCTTGCTGATGCTCATCAAGCTGAAGTTGATAAGCTCAGACAAGCACACGACAAAGAAATGCAAAACATACGCGGTCTTTCAGCTGAAGCGATTAACAAACGCGACATGAAATACCAAAAACAAATTGAAGATTTGCGAAGTATGCATGGCCAACAACTTAAAAAGTTAGCTCAAGAAACTGACACTCGCTCGAAAACAAATGATTCAAGTAAAGACGAAGAAATCGCTCGAGCAAAGTTAACTGCTGAGCAGCAAAAAGATCAAGCCGTCGGCAATGTATCAGAAGAGCTTCATAAAAAAGAAAAAGCTTATCAGCAGTTGGTTGAAGACACTCGAGAGGGTCAGGCTTCAGCTTTAGAGCGTCAGCGCGAACGAATTGAAAAAGCTCGTGGCCAAGAAAAACAAGTCATCTTGAACGAACGCAACCAAGAAGTTGCGCGTAAAGACACTGACTTCTTCAAATACCGCAATGAAGCTGAGCGTAAGCTTAATGAAACTGAAGAATCGAAAACACGTCAGCACGACAAGCTTTCAAATCTAATGCACGAGACTGTGGCAGAAGAACAAGCGAGTCATCAGCTACAACAAGATCTTCAGCGTGAAGCGTTCAAAGCTGGAATGGAAAAGAACCGCGATCGTTATCAAAAAGCTCTCGATAAAAATACGCAGTCCCTTGAAGGTGCTCGAAGCACTTTAGAGGGCTCAGTTAACAAGCGTCTAGATGACAAAGTCGAATCACTCGAAACTCGCGTGAATCGCTTAAAGGCTGAGAAGACTCTCGATCGCATTGCTCTTGAGGGGCAAAAGAAGCGTGAACTTGAATCTGTTAAAGGCAGTTATGCAAAACAGTTCGAAGTGAACGATCAGCAGAAGAGAGATTTCGTGGCTGACGTCAATGAAAAGACTTCAAGAGACTTCGATCGTCTGAACAAGCGAAATCAGGACATCATGAATAGGCAGAATTCGTTTTACCAAGAAAAGCTTGGAACCGAAGAGCTGCGCAGCGAAACTCGCTATAGCCAGCAAAAGTTGGATGGCGAAAGCAAAAATAACCGCGCAGTCGGCTCTGCAAATCGTCGCTATGACCAGATGAAGAACGTAAAAGACATTGAAGCTGATAAGTTACGCAACTTCTTCGAGCAGAACTCGCAAGCTATGCGTGAGAACTTCGAAGACAGCCTTCGTGAACTTCGACTTCAGAATAAAAAAGAGACTGAGTCTATTTTCTCATCGTCGACCCAGCGGTCAGCTGAGACTGAGCAAGTATTCCAGAATAAGCTTAACGATGTCGCTGTGACATACGAGAAGCGTATTGGTGAACTTGAGGCAAAGCATCAGAATGACATGAAGGATATTCAAGGTCAGTCGGAGCGCCGCCTTAAGGAGCAGTCTAAGAAGGATCAGTCCGATTTTGCCTCACAGAATGCACAGCTGAGCTATCGACTGACGAAGCAAAACGAGATTCACCAACGTGAACTTGATGAGCTCCGTCGATCGCATAAGGAAGCCCTTGCCCAAGTGAGCAAACCTAAGCAAGGATAGTCCCTTAGCTAAAGGGGACTCTCGATGCTTGCGGACCGACGCACTAAAATCGTTGCTACTATTGGACCAGCTACAGCTTCGCGAGAAGGTTTAACCAACGCTCTCAAAGCGG
>JAYSYM010000601.1:0-3023 GCA_043727635.1 Bdellovibrionales bacterium
TGCTGCTCGCGACCCACCTTTCAACCGCAAGAATCGTTGCGCTTCGTGAAATTGCTCCAAGATTAGGCGATGCGATGGCCACGATAACGGGGGGAGTCGCTGAGGATATCTCTGTGGACTACGTGATTTCAGGAAATTCAGCGTTGAATTTCACTGATCAAGAGGTGTTTGACGCGCTTCGCAGGCGGCATCAAGAATTAGGTGCAAAAGAGATCGCTTCGGGACGCAGTTTAGTGGGTCCCCACAAGCATGATGTGGTGTTTCTATTTGCCGGGAATGACTCACGATTTTATTGTTCGCAAGGACAGCAAAGAGCGCTGATATTGGCTTTAAAAATAGCGCAGATCGTGTATCATCAGCAGGTTCATCAAACAGTCCCGGTTTTGCTCTTGGATGATGTCCTTTCCGAGCTAGATCCTACCAAGCGCGAAAACCTCATGAAGTTCGTTGAGGGCATCTCTGCGCAGGTTCTAATCACGGCAACGGACCTCACTTGGCCAGAGCAATTTAATATCGGGCACAGTTTGAACGCGAACTCCGTCTTTTCAGTGGAAGAAGGACGGATCGAATCTTATTCTCTCTCGAGGTAGTAGTGTCAGAAGAAAATTCAGCAAGTAAAGATGCGTCTGGAATCGGATCATCTGTCGGAGCAGCCGGTACAAACCCAGATTACGGCGCAGATTCAATTCAAGTTCTCGAAGGACTTGAGGCAGTAAGAAAAAGACCAGGCATGTACATCGGTGATACTGGGGCTCGCGGTTATCACCATCTCGTTTACGAAATCATTGATAACTCGGTCGATGAATCGCTTGCAGGATTCTGTAAGCTGATCACCGTAACTATTCACGCCGACGAATCAATCACGGTGGAAGATGACGGCCGCGGAATTCCAGTGGCAGCTCACAAAAAAGGCCAATCAGCTCTCGAAGTTGTTATGACTGTCCTCCACGCGGGCGGAAAATTCGATGGCGGATCATACAAGGTTTCTGGCGGTCTTCACGGAGTAGGCGCTTCAGTTGTAAATGCTCTTTCATCTCGTTGTTCGGTTGAAGTTAAGCGCGAAGGTTTTGTTTGGAAGCAAGAATACGAGCGCGGAAAGCCCACGGGCGAACTTCAGAAACTAGGAACGACAGACAAAACCGGAACAAAAACTAATTTCAAAGCCGACATTCAGATTTTTAAAGCCGAAGATCTTGCCTACAGCTTCACGACTCTTGCGAATCGGTTCCGTGAACTTGCGTTTTTGAATGCGGGACTTTGGATTTCGTTGAATGACGAGCGCTCAGGGAAAAAACAAGATTTTCAATTCTCGACAGGCTTAAAAGAATTTATCTCGTACATGAACGAATCGAAAAAACCTTTGCACGCCGAAGTCATTCATTTCAAGGCCGACAAAGACGACGTCGAAGTTGAAGTAGCTCTTCAGTGGAATGATTCTTACTCAGAGTCAATTTACTCATATTGCAACAACATCAACACAATTGAAGGCGGAACCCACTTACAGGGATTCAAGACGGCACTCACTCGTACCGTTAACGCTTACGCGACCGAAAAAAACCTTCTGAAGGATTTGAAAGAGAACCTTGAGGCCGAAGATATTCGCGAAGGCTTAGCGTGCGTCATCAGTGTAAAAGTTCGTGAGCCACAATTCGAAGGCCAAACAAAAAGTAAACTCGGCAACTCCGAAGTTACGGGAATCGTTCAAACACTCACTAACGAAAAACTTGGTGACTGGTTTGATCGAAACCCCAATCCAGCAAAAGTTGTGATCGGAAAGTGCGTTGAGGCTGCTAGAGCACGGTTAGCGGCTCGCAAGGCTCGCGAATTGACTCGCCGTAAAACAGCACTTGATGGCAACTCTCTCCCTGGAAAAATGGCCGATTGCCAAGAGAGTGACCCCGCACTTTGCGAACTGTATCTGGTCGAGGGTGACTCGGCAGGCGGATCTGCGAAGCAAGCTCGCGATCGTCGCACGCAGGCTGTTTTGCCTTTGAAAGGCAAAATTCTAAACGTTGAAAAAGCGCGCTTTGATAAGATGCTCGGTAACGAAGAAATAAAAATGCTTATTTCAGCACTCGGTATGGGCATCGGCAAAGAAGACATGAAGCCAGAGAAACTTCGCTATCACAAAATTGTTATCATGACTGATGCCGACGTTGACGGATCTCACATCAGAACGCTGTTGCTGACGTTCTTTTATCGTCAGATGCCGCAGATTATCGAGAACGGCTACATCTACATTGCTCAGCCACCACTTTACAGAGTGAAAAAGGGCAAAGACGAGAAGTTCATTAAAGATGATCGCGAGCTCATGAACTTCCTCTTGGAATCTAGTCTTAACAACATTTCTATCAAGTCGTTGAAAGTTGGAACTACCGAGGAAGAATTAAAGAAGTTCGTATCATCAATTCATAAGTTCGACACTTTAATCAAAACGCTTTCGGCGAAGTATGATCCAGAGGTTTTGTATTTCATCATCAACCAAGGTGTAAATTTCAAAAAGCTTTTAGAGTCTGAAAAAGACCTAAGCGCTTTGTTTGATAAGTTCAAAGCTTGGGTTGAAGCCAATCCGCTTAACGGAATTTTGGATGTATCGTACACAGTCGAAAAAGATGCCGAACACAGCACAAATGCAGTTCGCGTTTTGACAACTCGATATGGGCACAAGCGTGAGTCGCGGTTCTCGTTTACAACGGCATCGTCGTCGGAGTGGGCTGAGCTCATGAGCCTCTGGGAGATGTTCAACACTCACGTTAAACTTCCGATTGAAGTTACGTTTGGAAGCGACGTAAAGGTTTTCGAAACATACAAAGAGTTTTATGATGGAATTTTGGAAGTCGGCAAAAAAGGTAATTACATTCAGCGCTATAAAGGGCTGGGCGAGATGAACCCTGAGCAGCTGTGGGAAACAACGCTCAATCCTGAAAATCGAATGCTTTTAAAAGTAGGCGTTTCAGATGCAATCGCGGCAGACGAAATATTTAGCGTCTTAATGGGTGACGAAGTTGAGCCGCGTCGGAAAT
>JAYSYM010000602.1:0-3017 GCA_043727635.1 Bdellovibrionales bacterium
CCTCGATGCTTCATGGCAGCTTGCCTTCGGGCAAGGGGAGATCTGGCGCCTTTGGACAGCCACTCTCGTCCATTCAGATTTGAAACACTTGCTTTCGAACTTATTCATGTTCTTTATTTTGGGTTGGTTTCTGTTTGGCTACTTCGGCTCTCTTCTTTTTCCATTTTCAGCTTTCGTGGTCGGCGGAATTTTAAACGCCCTGATCTTGCAAACTTACAATCCGCTTACAACTCTCGTGGGCGCTTCAGGAATTGTCTTTTATTTGGGTGGAGTGTGGCTTGCACTCTACTTCTTCATTCAACGCCAGCTAAGTTTGTTTCAAAGATTTTTGCGAACGGGCGGAGTTGCCCTAATGCTCTTTATGCCGTCAGAAGTTTTTGATCCAAAGATCAGTTATCGAACGCACTTTCTGGGTTTGTTCGTTGGAGCGATTGTCGGGACTGCTTACTTCGCTCTTCACAAAAAGCACTTTAGGGCTGCGGAAGTGACAGAATATATAGTGGAAGAGGCCGACGAAATTGATGAGGGCGAATTTACGTCATGACACGAGTGATCAAAGTCCGGTTTGCCGATTGAAGCCGGTCCCGATTCACGGTTTATTTACCGGGCAAATTGGGGGATCAAAAATGACTCGTATTTTATTAACATCGTTCGCACTTTTCGCAGTCGTACTTCAAGTTCAACCAGCACAAGCGTTGCCGATCAACAGCAGCAACTGGTCACAGCCACAACAATTCATCATGGGCGGAACATTCCCAACTGATGGCGTTGTGAAGATGAGCAATTGCTCAGCTTCTCTCGTTAAGTTCAAAGGCGTTGCCGATACATCTCAGGCAATCGTTTTAACAAATGGTCACTGTGTTGGTGGCAAAGCATTTGGTGAAACTTTCCTAAAGCCGAATGAAATTCACAATAAAACTCAGCGCTCATTCCGCATGGGTTTACTCAATCAAGAAGGCGCACAAATTCTTTCAATCCTCGCGACTGAAATTATTTATGCGACTATGACGAAAACTGATTTAGCACTTTTGAAACTTGATAAGACTTACGCAGAACTTCGCGCCCTTGTTCCGGGTGTTGAACCATTGATAATCTCTGATGTTCATCCGAAGGCGAGCCTCTCAATTCAGATTCCTTCTGGATACTGGAAGCGTACTTACGCGTGTGCGATTGAAAAGTTCGTTCCAACTTTGAAAGAAGCTGGATACATCTGGACTGATTCAATCCGTTACAGCGACGTTGGTTGCGATACAATTGGTGGAACTTCTGGTTCACCAATCTTGTCAGCTGATACAGGTGAAATCATCGGAATCAACAACACTGGCAATGAAGACGGCAAAGCTTGCACGATGAACAATCCGTGTGAGGAAGACTCTAACGGCGTTCAAACCGTTAGCCATGGCGCAAGCTACGGTCAGCAAACATTCATTCTTTACGCTTGTTTAGACTCGAACAATCAGTTCGACCTAAGCACTCCTGGCTGCAGCCTCCCAAGAGGCCAGAAAAAAGACCAGTAATCTGCTAACCTCGACGAATGCTGAAACAAGCACGCGTCGAGGATATCGCTAAAAACCGAATCACTGGGCTTTCTGAACTTTCACGCTTGAGTTCGATGGCCACTGAGAAAGATGTCTACTTGGTCTGTCACTGTACGGTCGGGCAGCGTTGCCATCGTGAGCTGCTTTTGATGATTGCAAAAGAGCAATTTGGGGCGAGTGTTGGGCGAGTTCATCAGACGTATTCGACCTTCGCGAAGCGGCTTAAGCGGAACTTGGTCGGCAGGTAAGTAATACAGCGGTGGAAAGTTCGTAGACACCACCTAACCCCTTAAAACTCCTGCAGGTTCTGTTTAAACGCTGGCGCGGGCGGGCACGGGGTTTGTAGTGAGGCTACCTCATGAGTTTCCCAAAATTTAAAACATTCAATCTTATGTTTGCTGCAATCGCGGCGTTTGGGCTGTTCATTGGGTCGGCGAAGGCTGATGAAAATACCGCGCCCAATATTAGTATCACCGAACTTAAAAATCCCGATGTAGTTCAAATCCGCCCAAGCATTATTGATGGTCATAATGTCGATATCGTAAAAGTTGGCAATCTCCCGGAGTTTTCAATCCGCGCCGAGCTGCCTGATGAGTCGTTATCACAGGCCGATAAAGAGAAGCTCTCTGAAATCCGTCGCGACATCTTAGATAAGACAGTCACTGGCTTAGTACTTGGTGCCTCGGAACTTCCGATGCTCATCGACGATGACAAGGTTATTAAAGCAAAAAATGGAAACATCACTACTGATTCGCAGGCTGATATTTTCGACTCCTTCCGTGCTGGTATTTCAGTTAAGAAAGTTGACGGAGACGGTGTTGTTGAGGCGAAGCGAAGAAAAACGTTACGTGAGAGATCTGCGGCAGTCATAGCGTTTCTCAATGAGAACATCTTGCAATCAACTTATCGCGCTGGAAAAAGTTTTGTCAGCGATTCAAAAGGAACAAAAGGTTTTCGCGAATTCGGACTTTCAGTGGTTCTCAGAGGCGAGTTTCAAGTGGGTGTGGGCAAAACCAACATCATGAAGACTCTCGCTCGCGGACTAGATATCGGTTACGACATCAAATCTAAAGAGCTAGTGATTCGCACGGTGAAGCGCCATGAGAAAATGGACGGCGGAACAGCGATGGCTTTAGGACCAAAAATGGAACTTCGAGCTTACCGAGCTAATCTCGATGTGCAAGAGCATCTCTCTGCCGAAGGTCACGTGCATGGCAAAACTTGGTATCCTCCAGCGCCACCGTTATTGACGTTCGCTTCTGAAAGTTACCCTGGCTATCACAGTATTGGGACTGCCATAGCATTTAACGTTTTCGACGTAGTAGTACCAACGTATCTTTTTAATACAGTGAATGAGTTTGATGCTGACTATCGCGTGCGGCGAATTTCATTGAGCCCAGTGAAGTATGTTCGCTTAACCGTTGCTGCAGTTCGTAGCTGGATTAAAAATCAGGTCGAGAAATCAAGTCGTGGTTTCCT
>JAYSYM010000603.1:0-3008 GCA_043727635.1 Bdellovibrionales bacterium
AGATTCCCGACGCTGATAAATTGCAGCGGCCGCGTGGCCAGCGGAAAACTCAAGACCCTTGCGAAGGCTGTCTTTTGCATCGCGATCGATGCCTTTGCAAATACATTCCCAAGTTGGAAACTAAAACCAAAATCAGCCTCGTGATCCACGCAAAAGAATTGAGACGGACCACCAACACCGGCAGTCTTGCCGCGAAAGCTTTGGTGAACAGTCAGGTTTTGATCCGCGGGACAACCAATGGCCGACTCGATTTGAGCGAGCTTTTGAACCCACTCTACCGACCGGTCCTATTCTTTCCCGCTGAAGGTGCAGCAGAGCTAAATCACGAATTCGTTAGCCAAAGTAAGCTTCCCATCCACTTAATTGTGCCCGACGGCAACTGGCGTCAAGCTAGCAAAGTTCATCATCGTCACCCCGAGCTTAAAGATATCCCTCGCGTGATGATCAAGCTCCCAAACGCCGCTACTCATCATCTAAGAGCCGAGACGACAAGCGAAGGCATGGCCACTTTGCAGGCAATTGCCCATGCCTTAGGGGTGATCGAGGGGGATTCGGTGAAGCAAAAGCTTCTTGAGCTCTATCGTCTCAAGCTCGAAAGAACCCTTCAGGGCCGTGGAGTGCGTATTTAGCGACTGGTATTTGGCTCCCGTGCTTGACCATCCGCCGCGTTTTCCCCGATAGTGGCAAATCTATTTGTTCAAAACGGGAGTCCTATATGAAGTTTGTAACTGAATTCGCAAATGTTACTTTAAAGCAGGCTTTGACTGCAAAAACCGCGTTGGCGGCTGAGGGAAAAACTCCTGAAGAAATTCAAGCGGGCTTAGGTGAAAAATATAAATATGAAGGCGAAAAGCTCACTCACTTAACCAACGCACTCGATGTCGCGTCTCAAAACACTGAAAACTTAAAGCGCGTTTTAGTTGTTAGCCTTAGTGAAGGCGAAAAAGCTCCTGCCAATGCAGTTCAAGTAGAAGCATTTCACTATGTTCCGGATTTTCAGGTTACTGCTCGCCCAGCGCAAGCCGAGAAAAAAGATGCTAAAGGTGGCCGTGGTGGTGGTGGCAAGGGTCGTGGCGGTGGTGGTGATCGCGGAATGAAAGAATCTCCGTGGGGACTCTCACAAGAGCAAAAAGCCGAGAAGAAAGCTGCTCAAGCTAAAGCGGCATCTGAAAAACGTAAACCAAACGCGTAGCCCTTAACGAAAATCGCGAGCCATTGGCTCGCGATCGAATTATCTAGTAAAGCGCGTTCGGATTAAGTTTTACGAACGTTGCTGGCTTGTGGGCCTTTTTTACCTTCAACTACTTCGAATTCAACTGCGTCGCCGTCGTTGAGCTGAGCTCCGCCGGTGTCATTCGCGTGTACGAAAACATCTTTGCTTCCGTCGTCCGGAGTAATGAATCCAAAACCTTTGCCTGCATTGAAGAACTTCACTTTACCTTTTTTCATATCGTCTCACCTTGTTATGAAATTGCATTTCGCCATTCCATTTATTTATTGTGATTGAACAGTACGTTCATTTGGTTGATGTGTCTAGCTAATGGTAGGTTCCTAGAATGAGCGAGTTCAAAAATAAGCTAGTCTGGTCGGATGATCCGAAGGACAAAGCCAAAATCGACGCCGCGGATAATCCCAAGCTGGCGGAGGTTAGCCTCGAAACAATCAAAGACAACCAATGGACGGGTGTATTTCGACTAGAAAAGGCCAGTCGGGGCGGGAAGACTGTCACAGTAATTGACCAGCTGCCCCGCAACGAAGCTTGGGTCAAAGACCTTTGCAAAGAGCTGAAGGCAAAGTGCGGAGTGGGGGGTACCTACTCTTTGTCCGCTACCCACGCTGTCATAGAAATTCAGGGCGACAAACGCGTAGAGCTTAAAGGCATCTTCGACAAGAAATCGTATCGATATAAAGGTATGTAACAGGAGTAAAAATGAAATCAGTTTTAGTTGTGGCCACCTTGTTCCTCAGTCTTACAGCAACAGCCGCAGAAACCGGCGATGAAACTAAGCCGCTTGAGATGCCAGATTTTTCGAAGGTGCAAAATCCGCCTGATAACAAAAGCGGGATTAAGGTGAAATCACACTGCCGCACTTCTACAGGTCGCACACTGACAAAGAGCGAACCAGGTTATGAGGCTTGTATGTCGGCTGCGCAAATCGAGCTCAGCAAAAAACATGGAACTTCGGTCGGCCCACAGACTGGCTCCGCCACTGGTGTGAATTTCGAAGTTGGTAATTAAGCAAAATTGGGCAGCGCTGGGCTGTGATGAAAAGAAGCGGCGTTTAGACGCTGAGCCAGGCGACTGGCTTTTTCGACAACAACCGAATTGATAAATGTTCTTTCGAGATCAGAAGATAAATTAAGCTTTGCGAGAATTGTTTCGCATGAGCTTGTTGATAGCTCCTGTTTGCCCGCCAATATTCTACTGAGTGCCGATGGATGAATATCCAAAAAGTGCGCAAACGCGCGAAGCGAGTAGCGAGGATTTCGCACTTGTCTTTCATGCAGCTGAGCACGAAGTAAGGCGATATGTGCTGAGGTGGCGATCGTCATTACCAACTTATGGCATCGTCGGCGAGGAAGTTGAAGCGGTGATTTCGCAACAAAGACACTTGTTGTTAATTGTTTAGATAATTTTGCCCCTACTGTGTATCTTGTGCGCAGCACTTTGAGTTGAATATAGGGGAGGTTAATGATGTGGGAAGAAGCACACAAGTTGAACTGGCTTGAGCAACAGAAAATTCAGCGCTCCTATCTGAGCGACGTGGTTTCGCAAGTCCGAGCGCTCAAAACAAAGTTCGATGTCGAGCAGTACGGTGCGCTCTCGCAAAATTCCGATTTGTATCCGCTGTTTTTATTGAAATCGAAAAACTTTGATCAATCTAAAAAGACGGCTTTGATTACGGGTGGAGTGCACGGTTACGAGACGAGTGGAGTACATGGTGCTTTGGCGTTCATGGCGCGCAGTGCTCAGACATATCTCGATACATTTAATTTAGTTTGTGTTC
>JAYSYM010000604.1:0-9131 GCA_043727635.1 Bdellovibrionales bacterium
GAAACCATCAACAGATTGAATCGCTTTGATCGTTTGCTGTTGTTCATCAGTGAGGGTTGGCGGAATCGATTGCTCAAGCTGTGGTATTACTGATTTTCGCTTTGAAGCTCGCGCCTTCTCTTGTCTTTCGAGAGGGGGAAAAACTGTTTCTAGAACTTGTCCGATGGGATAGAGATAATAATTTGAGAGCCATTCACACCATTGCACAAATGGCTCGGGTAAAGCTGGTCTCGCGTCATCCAAATTGCTTATGGGCTTAATTTTAAATTCGTTTTGTTCAGGCTCGGGAGTTTTATTTAGCAAAATACCGAGAGCGTTTCTTCGGCCAAGTGGTACGCGAACAGAAGAGCCTCTGCGAAAGTTTTCGTTTGCGAGAAGCTCATTCGGAACGGAGTAAGTGAGAGCGGTTGGAAGGGGAGCTTCAACAGCTACCTTCCAAAAGGTTTCGCTCATCGAAACCTCGAGTAGAACTCCTTAAGCCCAGGAATTTCTGGCACTTTGGATGCATTATCTTCGCTGCTTGAGCTTAAATTCTTCGTAGCTTCAGAATCAGTTGCCGCGCGAATCGAAACTACTCTCGCCGTTGCTGTATACGTTCCCCATTTAACGGTTCGCTCGCGTGGGAATCGGAGTTGGTTTGCAAACGTTTGGTACTGATCAGCTTGAACCTCTGAAAGTGTCGAGAATTTAATTTTTCTAAGAGCGAAAGCTTCGGATTCAATCCACGCGCCCGGATTGCCTGATGGGCTGTCGGTTACTTTTCCGAGCTCGTAAGCAGAAACTCCGCCAGTTCGCGAAAGACGAACATAAGGCTCGTTCACCGACATCAAAATTGCTGATTCAGATTTATCTTTAGGATTTGCCGGAATAATTTTTCGCTGTTGTTGTCCAAAATCAGGGGGAACAACCTTTGCTTTCACAAGGGCAGCTTGCAACGAGCCTAGAGTTCTAAAATAAAAATAAGGTTCAATAAATTCGGCACTTGTTGCAATCGATTTTGTCACACCTTGCGAATCAGTGAAAGTACGTTTGCCACCGCGATAAGTGAGATCAAGTTTTACATCGTCGGCACTTTTGCGACTAACGCTCACTCGCATTGTTTCAGCGTTAACGATCGTCCACTTTTCACGAAGTGTAATGGGCTCACCTTCAGCTTTAATCGTTACGTCTTGCTCCACGATGTACGCACCTTTGCCGTGTTGGCGAGTGGTGCGACCAAGTATTGTTTTTGACGTAGGAATAAGTGCGTGAGCCAGAGAATCAATCAGAGAAGTAGAGAGAATTAAAAAGGCGAAGATAAATATTTTCATAAACACTAAATCTTTCTAGCCAGCTCCTTGAGGTACTGACGAAGTCGACTGCCGATTTCTGGGTGCTCAAGTCCTAACTCGATGTTGGCTTGCAGATATCCGAGCTTGTCGCCTGCGTCGTATCGGCGTGACTCGAAACATTTTGCCAAAAGGCCTTCATGTTTTGCGAGTTCCACCATTGCGTCGGTAAGTTGAATCTCACCGCCTTTGCCGGGCTTAGTTTTCTCAAGATACTTGAAAATTTCTGCAGAGAAAACATATCTTCCAGGAAGTGCCCAACGACTTTGGGTCTGACCTGCAGCGGGCTTCTCAATGAGCGTTTTGACGCGCATGGCGCCGCTCTGGCCTTTGCCCGCCGGATCGCCCTCACCTTCGGCTATACCGTATTTTGAAATTTCGCTAGCTTCGACTTCCATTACTGCAACTGTGGATAAACCTGTTGCCTCAAAGGATTGAGCGAGAATTTCGGTCGTGGTTTTTTGTTGAGCAGTCGGAACCATCAACTCGTCACCGAGCAAAACTGCAAAAGGTTCGTTTCCGACAATTGGTTTTGCGCAAAGAACAGCGTGGCCTAGGCCCAATGCCTGCTTTTGACGGAGGCTAATAATATTCGCAAACGAAGAAATATTTTTCAGCATCTGAACAGTCTCGTGTTTGCCGTCGCGCTCGAGTTTATCTTGCAGTTCGTAGGACACATCGAAGAAATCATCGATGGCTTCTTTGTTTCGGCCGGCAATCAAGATGATATCTTCGATTCCAGCCTTTACCGCTTCTTCGACGATATAGAGAATTGTCGGTCGATCAACGATCGGAAGCATCTCTTTAGGAATCGTTTTGGTGGCCGGGAGAAATCTTGTCCCTAAACCTGCGGCTGGTATTACGGCTTTTTTTACCTTCATAAGGGCTCAAAAAACCATGAACTCGCCCTAGGGGCAAACGAGAAGTGGCTCATTATGAGAAAAACTACGGAACTGCTCAGGGGACTCTCACTTTGAGCCGATAGTTTAACTGATGAAAAAAGCACAGTTATTCACAGTGTTCGCTGCCTTTTTGCTAATCTTGTTTGGATTCCAAAACTGTTCGGCACCGCTGCCAGAAGAAAACGGCACTCTAAACAGTTCAAGTTCAACATCAGCATCTGTCTTCAACAGTGATGTGGATCAAGTGGCGTACATGAGTTGTCATCAACTCGGAACGAACTTTGATCGCAGCACTTGGTTTACTTTTCGAGTTGGAGCCTATGGTGTAAATGCGGGCTTGGGACTGAACCCAAAATTTATTACTGATATGGGCGCTCGGCCCAAAGCTGATTGGAAAACAAAAATTGTTGCTGACTACGCTGGAGTTCAACCCGTTTTGTCGGTTCGGGATCTCGGCAATGTCCAGACGATGCGACTGCCAGTGGGATCAAGTACTCCAACTGCGGGGTATGATCACAGCAAACTCCTGGGTGTACTGAGTGATGACCTAATTGTTGATGAGATTTTAAAAGACACAGCAAAGATGGTTCGTTACAAGCGAAACGGTGTTCCTGAGGGTGCACGCTTCGAAGGTGACTTGAATTTAAACTTTTATCTCGATGGACTCAACGATACGCAACTTCGACTTACTCAAAACTCGGTGATCGGGATCAACTATCCGATTAACAACAAGAGTGTGATCGGTCTTCGTACCAGCGCAACGGGACAACCTTTAGGCGAAGGCCTGCGAGTGAGCTTTAAGAACACACATCCTGCGGCGACGTCGGGTGTAACTTGGGGCTTGAGTTCAGTTTCCGTTCAAGATCTCGAAAGCGGGAGCTCGCAAAGCATACTGAATTGTGATGCAAGTTTGCTGTTTAAGATTGCCGACCCAAGCGACTTAACGACTAACGCTGCGAACACAGATACGACCAAGATTTATTGTGAGAGAAAGCCCGATGATCCAAATTCGTTAAGTGCTGGTGACCGCGACCTTCTTCGTCGCGCTCGATTGTCATTGAGAGTTGAAGATTGGTACATCGATTGGACACGAAAGTGTATTGTTCCTAAAAAATATGGCGACGGAAAAAACCTTTGCTATGGCTCTGCCTCAAGCGCAGTTGCAGTCGAATACGATCTTAGTAAGACTTGTGTTGCGAGCCCTTCAAACACCGCAGTTCGTGCGTGTGTTGCGCTTGCGAGCATTTGTATTCGCTAAGTCAGCTTGACTGTTTGATCGGCTGACGGTTGACTGAGCGTATGAAGCAGCTTGTATTTTCAATCCTTTGTCTTCTTTTATCAAACTCAGCCATCGCCCAGAGTTTCATCGGACCACAGACAAGTGGAATGGGCGGAGCGGGTCGTGCGGCAGTTTCTCCCAGCGAATCAGCTTTTTTAAATCCAGCATCGGTTCCGTTCTTCAAAGAATATTTTGCTACAGGTTTTTTTTCGCAGAGTGAACATCCGCAAAGTGGTGAGACTCAGCAATATGGCGCTTTGTTGTCTGATGGTTTCGCAGATCGATTGTTTCAAGGTGCTCTCGGTTATGTGCAGACGGATTTGAAACCGGGAGTTGGCGATGCGAGCTCGCAAGATATTCACGTAGCCATCGGCGGCTTCGTTTATCCGAACGTTTCGTTTGGATTGCAGGCGCATCGATATCTTTTCAAGGCAACCGGAGTAGCGGAGACAACTCAGTTCAACGGCGGCGCGGGTTTGATTTACGCATATTCCAAATCCCTCATGTTCGGAATTGTCGCGAGTGACATGTTGACGGCGAAAGATTCGATTCCACTTGTTGCTCGACTCAACAAAACGGTCGCAGTCGGTACGACCTATATGTACGACAAGCGCTTCAGTGTTCGTGTTGATGCCGTTCGTCCGACCGATCAAAATCCTGATAAAGAAACCGACCTCATGACCGGCTTTGAGACCGAAGCAATGGAATATCTGGCATTCAGATCGGGGTTTCGCTGGAACCAGGCAATTGGCCCGGAACGCCGTGTTTTTACTGCGGGACTAGGTTTTAAAGGACCTAAGCTGCGAGCGGACTATGGTTTTGAGAAGGATACGAAGGTAGCCGGCGGCATTAGGCATTCGTTTGACTTGTGGATGTCGTTTTGATAACCCTCTGAGTCACTTCCAGGCACTTAATTATTTAAAGAGGTCTTTCTATGGCATCAAAAACGAACCGCACAGAAAAAAAGCGCGCTCGCAAACGTGTTACTCGCGGCAAAAAACGCAAAGCAGCTCTTCGCTCAAAAGGTACTTCTAAAACTTCGAAGGCTTTGTTCGGCGACGAATAGATCTCAGTCGATCAGTTGAAGTAATAAAAAAGGCAGCCCTTGAGCTGCCTTTTTCTTTTTCCGAATTTGATGCGCGATTATCTGCGGCGCAAGCGACTCTTAACTGTTTCTTCTCCATTCAATACAAACTGGAACGTTTTGCGAACTGAACCTTGTTGGCCAGAAAGGTAGCGATGTTTCTTGAAAGCTTCGTACGCACTTGAATCAAGTGACGAGTGACCAGAACTTTGTTTTAGCTCAATCGCTTGAACCGTTCCTTCTTTAGTCACAACAGCATCGAAGATCACAAGACCTTGGCGACCAGCGCGCTGATCTTCGTCAGCGTAACTTGGCTTCGCGTTACCTTGTTGTTCCATCAAGCTATCAGCATCACGAATCGCGCCCGCAGCGCCGCCACTTGCTTGTGTTCCTGTCAACTGAGCTTGAGGAGCGCCAGCAGTTCCTAAGCCACCAACTTGTCCTGATGGACGAGATACTTGCGCGCCTCTTTGAATTGGAGCGTACATCGGTTGTGGAGCTGGAGCCGGCTGCGCAACTGGAGCAGCTTTCGCTGCAGGAAGAGTTGTTACAACAGCTGGAGTTACATCAGCAGTTTCCGGTTCGTTCGAAGTTGTTGTGGCACTTTCAACCGCAGGTTCTTCAGTGGCTACTTGAGTCTCTTCAGAAGACGTTTCTTGTGCCTCTTCATTAACTTCTGGAACCTCGATGTCGGCTGCAACTTCAGGAAGAGTCTCTTCAGATTCGCGCGCGCTCTTCAGAGCTTGGTTAACTTCTAAATCGCTTTGATCAACTGTTTGAACTTTTTGAGCAACTTTAGCAGGAGCGATTTTTTTTGAAGGTAACGCTAAAACTTTTTTCGTCGCAGTCTCGGCTTTTTGGCGAGCGGGAGTTACAACTTTTTTCGCGACAAGTTTAGGCTCAGGTGCAGCAACGATCGCGCTTGAGTCATCAACTGGCGCTGTCATCACTTGAGCGGGTTGCTCAGCCGGTGGAGGCATCATTGCCGCGCCTGCCTGTGCAGATTCACCAAGCGAAGCTTGAGAGGGTGATTCGACTAGATAAGTTTCTGAATTTGTACCTGGCTTCATTTCTTTTAAAACATTCGGAATTAAGAATGTTGCTGCGATCAAACCTAGATGAGCTAAGAATGAAAAGCTGATGAAACCGAAAGTACGTTGACTGATTTCTCTGTCTTTAAGCATGTGTAACCTCCACGCGCGAGATTACATAATCCAAGAAACGAGCCAGTGTCCAAAGCCGCTATATTCGCTAAATGCCCAAAATACCAAGGGAATAGTGACCTCAAGCGGCAGTTATCATTGAAAAAAAGTGAATTAGAGCTGCATCTAAAACTGCGATTTAAATCCGACGTAGGCTGCTCGGCGTGAGGTTCCATAATCCGAAACTTCTTCGTACTTTTTGTCATGGAGATTCTCGATTCGCGTATAGATCTGCGAATCTTTTGAAAGTTGATAGTTCATTACAAGTCTAGCGACAACATGCGAGCCCATCATGGTGGTTGCGTTGAATCTATTTATATCTTCACGTTGCCCAACAAAGTTTGCGCTGTAAAGAAATTGTAAAGTGGGCGTGAGGTTGAGTTGCAAGTCTGCGTTTGCAGAGTCTTTCGGGCGACGTAAGAGTGCGCTGCCAGTGCTCAAGTTTTTTGAATTGAGTCGAGTGTAAGTACCACCCAAAAGAATTCCGGCAGCAACGGGCGAGCGTGCAACTAATTCGTAACCGTAGTTCTGCGCTTCGCCCACGTTTTCATAATTAAGCGTGCGAACGTCGATGAGATTTTCGAAATGATTATAAAAAATAGATGACGAAAGTTTTCCGAAGCCATTAAAGAAGCTATGTTCAACTTTCAAGTCTGCGGCCGTGCCTTCTTCTGTTTTCAGATTCGGATTTCCGAAGCTTGAATAAAGTTGATAGAGGCTTGGCTGCTTAATCGACGTTCCGCCGCCTAATCGAAGAGTCGTACTGCGGCCGAGCCAATGACCTATTCCTGCTTGATAGGTGATGTAATTTTCTTCGGTTGAAGAGTGGTGATCGAACCTTGTCCCGAAGTCCAAAAAGATTCCGTTTGGGCTGTTGTGAGAGTTTGAGATGAACACTCCGGCCATCGAACTTTTTTGATCAGAGAACTGATTTGCGGATCTGCCACGGTCTTCTTTAAAGTCGGCACCGACTTCGGTTGAGTATCGCTGAGTCCAATTCAAATTAACTGCGCTCGCCACTTTTAAAAGTTGGCCATGATAGTTTTCGACGGTTGCGGCGGGGCTTACAATATCTGCCGAGTTTTTGCTGATGCGTTCAAAGCGTTGTAGCGAAACCAAATTATTGAGTTCAATAAAATTATGATCAAAAACGCTGTGAGTTTGCAGTGATGTGAGGAGCTTGCGTGTGTGGGTGTAGTAGTCAGGGTCGTCACTGAACACTGCTCCGCCGCCATCGATTTCATTGTGAGTGTCGACGTATCGAGCACTCAAATCTAAATCGAGATTTTTCAGAGGGCTCGCACCGAATCGGCCACTGACTTGCGATTGCGACACTCCGTCTGATTCTTGATTACCGTTTTTTGAATTAGCTGTCGAGAAACCATCTGTCTGAAATTGGCTGTAGCGAATATCGTAATTCGAGTCGGGCTCGCCACCTGCAAGGCCAAGCATCCCGTCGACAGATTTGTATTTGCCCAACTCCGCTTTTACCAATCGCTTTGGTGCTCCCGCGCCCTTTTTAGTTTTGATGTTGATCACACCGTTGAGCGCAGAAGCTCCGTAGCGAAGAGTTTGCGGGCCGCGCAGAACTTCGATGCTCTCGACCTCGTCTGCGAAAACTTGATCCAGCGATGCGCCCCTCGAGGGAGAAAGTAGATCATTCATTTCAACGCCGTCGATTAACACGAGCACATGATCTGCATTTGATCCGCGAATAAACACCGAAGATGGCTTGCCCGGTCCGCCGCTGTTAACGATTGAAACACCTTCGACATGTCGTAAGGCATCGGCAAGGGTTTGTGTTTGTCTGAGTTCTAAATCTTTTCGTGTAACAGTTGTTCGATTGTCAGACGCGCGCTGTGGCGGAGGAATGACATCAAGTTCGATAGCAGGCAAAAGAATTTCGGCGGGCTCATTTGTTTGAGCCGTCGCCGATTGAGTGGGTGTTTGCGCCGCAATCGCCTGTGCAAAAGACGCTTGAGAAAATAATAAAGTGAAAAGTAATAATTTATACATCTAGCAAGTCAGCGGGGACATTGCCATCAACGATACATTTAGCCAAGCGCAGATGATCTGGATGTGCAATGAGTCGGCTAGCTTGATCGAGCGGGAGAGGATCAGGGTTTTCAAGTTTTTCTTTTTTGAGAGCAAGAATCTCTTTGTGACTTTTCTCAAGGCGAGCGACATCGAGGGTTTTGTCTTTGAGAGCCTGTTCTACGGCTTCGATTGCAATTGGCGGGCTTGTCGGGTCGTTGCAATAAAGAAGAATATTTGCACCGGCCTGAAGCGCGCGCACCGCGATAGTTTTGCGATCCCAATGCTTAATCATCGCACCCATATCTAAATCATCGGTGATGACGAGGCCACGATAGCGAAGTTGTCCGCGCAAAATATCGGTTAAGAAAATTTCTGAGAGCGTGCAGGGCCATTGTGGGTCAATCTTGGGAAACTTGATGTGTGATGACATCACGAAATCGAGACGAGCCTTAAATGCCTTTTTGAAAGGTTGAAGTTCGAACGCTTCAAGTTCTGCCAAAGATTTTTCTTCAACCGGAAGATCTTCGTGGCTATCAACAAGCGTGTTGCCGTGACCCGGAAAATGTTTTGCACACGGTAAAACGCCAGCTTTGATGTACCCGCGAACAAGTGCCGATGAAAGTTTACTTACAACTTCGAAATGAGTTCCGAGTGCGCGATCGCCAATAACTGTGTTTGCCGGATTGCTGTAGATGTCGACGCTTGGTGCGTAATCGAGATTAATTCCGACTGCACGAAGCTCAACTCCCATTGCGTACGCAAACTTGAAGGCAACACTAGTTGAGTCGATCGCACCAACTTTGGCTAATGCGGGCCACTGAGTAAACGGAGGTTGAAGTCGGTGAACGCGCCCACCCTCCATATCGATAGAAATAAAAATCGGCGCCTTGTCGGGCATGCGATGTCGAAGAGCCTGAATGTCGCTGGACAGTTTGTGAACTTGTTCAGGTGATTGGCAATTTCGTCTGAAGAAAACTACGCCACCGATATTATTCTTAACGATGAATTCAGCTTCGTCGGCCTCGAGCTTCGTGCCTTTTAAACCAATGATGAAGTGCTGGCCGATGATGTTTTTCACGCGCCCTTATTGCAACACGCGAGAATCGAGAAATCAATTTTTTCGCGGATTTAACCAAGCACGCAATCCATCGCCGCAAAGGTTAAACCCAAGCACGAGAGTGAGGATTGCTAGACCCGGGAAAAGGCTTACATGAGGAGCTTCGATGATCACGCGACGACCGGCGTTGAGCAGACTACCCCAAGTAGGGATAGTCGGCGGAGCACCTAGACCTAAAAAGC
>JAYSYM010000605.1:0-2989 GCA_043727635.1 Bdellovibrionales bacterium
AGTAAAGCTGCAAAAACGGTTCTGGTGGCCACGTCGCGCATTTTAACTTAAGGCTTATTTTACATAAATAATGAAAACGCTGACTTGTCATTTCAAAAATTCAAAACAAGATGCAAACTTTACCAGCTGAAATTTTAATCGTCATCGGTCAATACTTGCGGCCAGTTGATCTTGGAAGATTAGCCAAAACTAACAGTCGTTTTATGCGACTGGCCCAAGATGAACATTTATTTTCACGATTATACTATCGTGATTTTGCCAGACTCATCGATGAGAAGCCGATCGATATGCTAAAAGCTCTTTCTGGGACTAAACTTCACAAACAAAATCGTCTGAGAAAGAAACTTATCGAGTTAGATATGACTAGTAGCGACAAAGGCAAAGCCGAACTCAGACGGATGAAACACCTCAAACTCGAAGCGGATTGGAAATGGCGCCATCTTTACATCACTCTTTATTTAACCAAACTCAATATGCTCGAGACAATGGATGAATTGTCTGGGATAAATGATGACAAAATGTTTAGCCATCGTGCTGGAACTCCCGACTACAGATTGATGTATTATACAGTTTTTGATCAGGAGATTTTGGAAAATCCTCATCTGTCATTGTTACATCATAACGAGGGTGTTGGTCTCGTTCATGGCAAAGCTCCTTTCAAATTTATTCCCATCGATTCGAACATGATAGGGGTGAAACTCAAACACTTGAATTTCTTGCATCAGATTGCAATCGTGGATGCTGAATTAGGCCGTCGCGACGTCGAGCTTGAATTGGAACTCGGTCATGATCTCGACGATTACGGTCGAGGTCCACCAGACTCCAAGATTTCACTCTGTCATGAAGGTATGGCGGTATGGAATAGTGAAGAAGAGGTTTATAAGCTAGTTTACCCGATGTTGGCGTTACGGCAATTGTTTCTCTATGTACGCGAAGAGAATGACATTAAAACCTTTGATGCGCAGGAAAATGCCAGAGATTTCTTAAACCAATCTCCGATCATTCGTTGTCAAATTCTAAATTCTGACGTATGTCGTGACTATCCATCACAAATATATCTAGCCGTCGTGGCTAAATTAAAAGAAGCCGAACTTGAACCACTCGATTGTAAACTGATTGACGCAACTACATTGGAGTTCACTTGTCAACGGGTTCCAGTTTGGAAATATCGACAGGGACAGTGCGTTTTCACAAATAACGGTTACGATCAAGTTAAACGATGTCCTTATAAAATTGAATGCTTAGATCCTGCAGTTAACAAAGTTACTCCTTTCATGATTGAAAAGTCATACTGCGCCAAACATAATGCTGATAATCCTCGAGTGACTAAATACAGACATCGCAATCGAGCCGCGGCTCGAACTCGAGAATATTTCAGTTATCCTAAACGCCCAAATCTTGAATTAAGCGACTGTCAACTTTCTATCGGCACCCTCAAAATAGAAGCTCGCTTCGCTCGCAAGTAGGGCAAAGGCGTGGGCCCTGGCTGCGCCGGTTCCGCCTTTGCGGTTGATGCAAAATTAACACTCGTAAGAAGAGTGTTAATTGATGTGTGAGCTTTTAGATAAGCTTATGGGAATGATGGTGGTGATGATCGGCTCGAATGGCCGCTTGAACCAGAAGAATTGCTACGACAATCTCGACAACAATAATCAACAATAGCCTTTTCCAGTGTACACGCACCGTTTCCTCACTGCCATAGCGAGAAGCCATAGCACCAATCGTAAACAACACCACAATTACGATCAACACGATGATAATTGCCGCGTAAGTCGATGCCATTTTCGCCATTTTTAGCTTTGGCCGATTTATTTCAAGCGAAAATTTGACAAATAACACCACGTGGTGTTATTACCCCTGTGGGCTTTTTTAGTAGCGAGGGCGCTGTGCGACCCAACTCAGACGCGGCTCACATAGAGGCGGGAGATGAAGAGGGTAGGCATTTCTCCAGGCAATCCAGGGTGAGCATGAGGCTTGTAGCACGCGATCTCATTCGCCTTAGCCTCAAACTCTTTGTCGTTGGCCACGTGACGAATAGCACGCATGAATTCTGCTACAGGAGCATTGCTGCTCTTACTAGTAGTCTTGAGCTCTTCTTGCAAAGCAGCCAAGATAAGGTCACGACTACTCTCGCTGGTGATGACATCTTTGTGCTCGTGCGCTTTGATGATCCATCTCTCGAGATTGGCCAAGTGCACCACTGCGTTGTATCGACGTTGAGGATGATTATCGACCGTCTTTTGCGCCACAAAGAGATCGTCAACATCAAAGATGAGACAATTGTCAAACGACACCGGAGCTCGCACTCTGACCATACCGTCACTACGTTTGATAACTTGCTTGTCGAGCGTGGTGTACGTCTTTCCTCCCTTGGCAAACGCCTTGTACACCATCGGCAGTTCATGCACTCTAATCGTGACAATCTTCTCAGGCTCAACCATGAAACGATGAAGATCGCCGAAATCGATAGTGGTACGCAGCGAAAAGTTCTTCTTCTCGCGAGTTTCATTCTTGAGTCGATCATCCTCAACCGCTTTGGCCTGTTTGGCTTCACGCAGCAACTGGTCGGGATTCTTCTTTGTCACCGGTGCCAATTTCGTAGTTGCTGGTGCGGGGTTGGTCGGCTGCGACACTTTGACGACCTTAGGTGCCAGCGCCAAGATTCCTTCGAGGTTTCTACCACTCGATGAAGATTGATCAGACAACAAAGCTCCAGGAACTGTCTTGGCTTTGACAACCTTCTTGCCGGATTTGGCATTCTTTTCAGCAAGATCGGCTTCGCGCTTGGCCTTCTGCAACTTGCGACGCGCCTCGAAAACGTTGCGATCGAGTACAGCCTGCTCTTCCAACGACAGTAGACCCTTGGCAGCTCGGCGTTCATTTTCCAGAGCATGACGACGAGCAGTCTCTTTGCGATGACGTTCATGACGAAGTTCTTGTCTTTTCTCGTTGAGAACTTTGAGTTTCTTGGCGTTGTCTTCTCGGCGCT
>JAYSYM010000606.1:0-2968 GCA_043727635.1 Bdellovibrionales bacterium
AGAAATCTCTCTGCCAAATACTGTTGACGTGGCCAGAACAGAGAATCGTTCGGATTATAAGTTTGTCGGCAGATTTGCCCTGGCTCTTCGATCGACGAGATAAGGGGACTGCAGCCAACTTTAGTTTGAAAATTTATATCAGCGCCACAGCCAATTGCTTGTTCTGCTAAATCGATATTCGTTTCGCTCGATGCAGTTACCAATAAGTTATTGAGTTGCGACTGAGATTTGCCAGAGCAGAAGTTTGAAAAACTAAACTTCGAAGAAGTTGAGCAGCTCAACTGATAATCAGACGCTTTGTCTGTTGAGCCGTTTTCGTCGTACTCTAAAGTTCGCAGCTGTAGAGTTGCATCTGAATAATTGTTTTTACTTTGAGAATAGTTTTTTAAAGTGAGCTTTACAGGAATGACGCCGGTGTAGCTAATGCGATCATAAAAAGCGAGATCTTTGCCAAGATTTAGCTGACGAACTGCTCCGTGAAAATTAGATTTACCAGGTCTGCTTACAATTAATTCGTGTGTGCTACCGGCAGGCGCTTTCTCGTAGGCATTTACGGTCACGCTGACTTCGCCCGCGCTATCTCGACACTCAATTGCATTTGCAGCAACGCCGCTCGAGCTAAAAACCAAAAGCGCAGCATTTAACAAAAGTAGTTTAGACATAAGCATCCTTTTCAAGTTGATAAGCTCAACCTGTAACGGCGTTATATACTCCTGCGACATTCGAGTCAAAAAATCCGGCAATCAATATTTTTTCCTCACTCGTCACAAACAAGCTAAAGAATGCGTAATATGCGACTGTGCAGCTTACGATTGCAGGAGTAAGTGGTGCGGTTTGGCGGGCACTGAATGTGCAGTAGACAAACATAACTGTGGGGGAACCCGCAAAGGAGAGTAGATGAGGAAATTTTTCACTAGCGTGGCCCTAGTTGGCGCACTTTTGTCAGGAACTAATGCGTTCGCTCAAGCTTCGAATCTCACTGCGGCTGAGATAGCTGCTCACCGAGTTGAAAAGTTAATTTTGCTAAAGAAGGTAGAATCAGCGTTTCAAAATAAATTCAAAGGTCTTGGAGTAGAAAATTTATCAAACGGCGGACCTGGAAAGCCAACTTTTAAAGTCACGCTATCTCAGGAAGCCGATGCTGGCGCTTCAGCCAACAAGGTTGAGATTACTTCTGATTCAACCGGCAAAGCGCTCGCGCACACTGTAGTCGCAGGCACCAACCCATCGAGTGCAACAGTTTGGGCCGGTAAAGATCCGCTCACACTTACTGAGCTTGCTCTTCATCACGTTGAGCACTTAGGTCCAAGCAATCAGAAGATCGGTCAGTTCATTATTTCGCTCAAAGCACTCCGAATTTCACAAATTTCGGAAAATGGTCAGTCAGTTGCCAAAATTGAAATCGTAGCGAATGGAATTAAAGAGCAGCTAACAATGAAGTTGAAGTCTGATGGCACACTGATTAATACAGAAGTGAAATAAATTTTTACGACACAAGAGAGGAAGTTATGGTCGCACAAATTCGAACTTATTTTAGTGCGCTATCTCTCTTGATCACTTTTCTGTTTTTGTCGAGTTGTTCTTATTTAGGTCCGTCGGGTCCCTCGTCGACTGGTTTGCCCGACCTAACACCTCAACAGAAGGCGCAGCTTTCATTCGAGAAAGTGCAGCAGACGGTCTTCGTTAAAAGCTGTACCGGTTGTCACGGGACTTCTGGCGGAATCAATTTAGAAAACTATCAAAACGTGAAGAATAATCTCGCGGCAATTGAGCGGTCAGTTTTTAAGACTATGACGATGCCGAAGGGGCAGATCTTAACTCAAGAGCAATTAGTGACTTTGAAAGCCTGGATTCAAATGGGGGCGCCAGAAAAAGCGGGTGCGGGAAATCCGACGCCTACTCCTGAGCCAACTCCGACGGCTACGCCGGAAGAACTTGAAGCAACGTTCAGTTCGATCCGCGAAAAAATTCTCGTTAAGCGCTGTATTTTTTGTCATAGCGGAAATGGAAGTGCGAAGCATATTCCTTTGTCGACTTTGGAAGATTTGATCGATTCACCTCGTGAAATCGTTCTTCCAGGTAACGCCGATGAAAGTGGAATTGTTTTAGCTATTGAACGCAGTGATGATAAGCGCATGCCTCCGCGAACAAGTGGCTCAGCTTTGAGCAGCGAAGAAATTCGAGTGATTCGCGAGTGGATTACGAATGGTGCTAGCGACTAGCTTGCTGCAACGAGACTAACTGTGGCGACAGAGCACGGTGTTCTATTATCCTCACATGCTGTCAACTGACTATCCTTTCATTTCTGAGTCGTTAGAGTGAACTCCTAAACAAGCCTCAACATCGGGGTCATGAAAACGGAGTTTATATATGGTTACGCAATCGACTTCTGCTACAGCAACTCAACAATTCAAAAACATTTTTAAGGGAACGACAGATGAAATGCAGAAGTGCATTCAGCACTGCATCGACTGTCATCAGGTCTGTATTCAGACTATTCAGCATTGCCTAACTAAAGGCGGAAAACACGCCGATCCTCAACACATTAGACTTCTTCAAGACTGCGCGCAGGTTTGCCAAACATCGGCAGATTTTATGATCAGAGGTTCTGATCTTCATGGCAAAGCTTGTGCCTTGTGTGCTGAAGCTTGCATCGCATGTGCGGTGTCGTGTGAAGCGATGGGTGATGATGAAGTGATGAAGACGTGCGCTGAAGTCTGTCGATCATGTGCAGAGAGCTGTCAGAAGATGGCTGCCAAACACTAATTTAAAGGAGAACTTATGAAAAAATTTAACCGAACTAACGTCCTTCTCGCGATTGCAGTCAGTGCACTTCTATCTTCGCCGGTAGCTATGGCTGAGCCAAAAGCCGATGGCGATCGACAATCGAAAATTAAAATGCATGAACAGATGGCTGAAACTCATCGAAAAGCGGCAGACTGTTTGAAAGCCAACAAGCCAATGGAGG
>JAYSYM010000607.1:0-9042 GCA_043727635.1 Bdellovibrionales bacterium
GGTGCCGCGATCAATCCCGAGCGAGATTTTTTGCAAAGCCTCTACGGCGTGCTGATGGGTGGCGGATTTCTTTGGGCTGTTGCTTACCTGTACTTTGCGTTTCGCGGTCGCGAAGGAATGGGCGGCGGAGACATCAAGTTACTTGCTTGGATTGGAGCTATGCTCGGCTGGCAATCAATCCCAATTATCATTTTGCTCTCGAGTGTAGTTGGAAGTGTCGTTGGAATCGGTCTCGCGATCAGGACTAAAGACGGGATGAAGTACGCAATTCCGTTCGGTCCCTTTCTTGTAGCGGCCACGCTGTTTTATATCTTCGTCGACGGTGATCGAATTGGAGAATGGTACTTATCTATTCACGGCTTCGGCCCGACCTAGGCCGCGCCTCCGGATATCTAGTCCCGACTTAGGCCGCGCCTCCGGATATCTAGGCCCGACTTAGGCCGTGCCTCCGGATATCTAGGCCCGACTTAGGCCGTGCCTCTCAACTGTCATAAAATTGACAACAAATTCCACTTACTATTTAATTTAGTAAAGCATTCTCAAGTATTTACAGCTGGTTTCGTGCGTCATCGTTGAAAGGCATCTAGGTTAATAATGCTGTTTCCGTCAAAGAAACTTCTCGGCTTGGACATTGGTACAAGTTCGCTGAAGATTGCAGAAATTGAAGAACGAGGAAAGCGTCTTACGCTGAATCGTTTTTCTGTGCTGCCAATTCAATACGGCATTACTAACAGCGGCGACGTCGCTGATCCGCCATCGCTTTCATCGGCCATTTCAACAATTGCCTCGATGGTAAAATCTAAACGCAAGAATGTAGCAACCGGCATGTGGGGCACGTCAGTGATCGTGAAAAAAATCACGATGCCACTTATGGATGAGCGTTTGGTTGCTGAGCAAATCAAGTGGGAAGCTGAACAGTACATTCCTTTTGATATTAATGAAGTTAGCTTAGAGCACGTCATTCTGAAAAACCGCCCAAGCACTGGCGAGACGATGGACGTTCTTCTTGTTGCGGCTAAACAAGAAGTTATCTTCCGCTATATCGAGTCGGTAAATGGCGCTGGGCTAAAACTTTCGTCGCTCGACGTAAGCGCCTTTGCCCTCGCAAACTGTTTTACTTCGAACTATGGAAACATTGCGGGAGCAGTCGCGGTCATCGATATCGGTGCCGGCGTTACAAATTTAGTCATCATCGAAAATGGTGAAATCATATTCGGCCGCGATCTCTCAGTGGGCGGAATGAATTACACGAACGACATTCATCGCATGATGGGTGTTAGCATTGATGAGGCAGAAGCCCTAAAAATTAGTTCTTCAATGAATCAAGCGGCCCCGGCTGAACTGAATACAGTTATCACCTCGTCGCACGAAAACGTGCTCGATGAAATTCGAAACAGTTTTGAGTTCTTCGCAGCAACCGCTGGCAACAGCGTAGTTACTCGAGTCTATTTAACCGGTGGAAGTTCAGTGGTGCCGGGATTAGCAGAGGGCATTACTCGTGCAACAGCCCTCCCGGTTGAGCGCTTAGACGTCTTCAACCGCATCGACATTAATCAAAAAAATATCCCAAGTGATTTTGTTGAGCAGATTCGTTCCGTTGCGGCAGTTGCTATCGGCTTAGGTTTGCGCAAAGTAGGTGACTCGTGATTAGAGTCAACTTGCTAAAAAGTGCGGGGGCAACTGGTAGCGTCGTGAGATCAGCGTCCGGAGACGCACCATCAGCCCAAACACAAAAAGAAGCCGGAAAACGCCTCGGAGTAATTCTCGGAGCAGTGGCTGTCCTTTATCTCTATAACATGTTTGTCGTGAGTGCTCAGCAAGACAGACTTGCCGCAATCAATGGTGAAGTTGCAGGAATCGAAGCGCAAAAGACAGCTCTCGGGCCAACAACTCCTTTGGTAGAAAAATATAACGTCGAAAAGAAAACGATCGAAGGCCAGCTCGAAGTTCTTCGTGTTCTCGCACGAAACCGCTTACGCGAGGTGAAAGCTCTCGATTCCATTCAAAGTTTGATGAGCGATAAAACTTGGCTTCGCGAACTCAAGACCGAGGCTGGCAATCTTACGATGAGTGGCTACTCCCTAACTGATGATGGAATCACAGACCTCATTCGCTCACTCGATACGAGCGTATTTTTCTCTGATCTCATAGTAAAGAGCACGAGTGAAGAGAGACTTGATACTACGACTGTGAAGCGTTTCGATGTTGAATTCAAAATCGGAGCGCGCAGTGAATGACCTAATTACTAAACTGGCAGGTATGCCTTGGGCTCGCGTCTTTGTCGTCGCAGGTTTAGTTGCGCTAGTTTACTGGCAATTTGGCCTTGAAGAGGGCGTTACTGAAGAACAGTTTCAAGCTGCTGAAGCTAACCGCACTCAAGCGCAAGCAAGTTTAGTTGCAACTCAAAAGGCAGTTGCAGATCTTAAAAAATTCCGTGAGGAACTTGATTTGATGAATTCCCAGTTTCAACAAGTGGTTGAACTGATGCCTGCTGAAGCCAACGTGGCTGATTTTATGTTGATGATTCGAGAGGAAGCTACCAAAGCCGGTTCGCGCGTGAAGAAGCTGGAGCCAGCAAAAGAAATTGCAAAAGTAGATTTTTACGAGACAAGAAAGTTAGAAATTTCTATTGAAGGAAACTACGCTCAGATTTTGACCTTCTTATCAAACCTCTCTCGTCTTAAGCGTTTGGTGACAGTTGAGAAACTTTCCCTAGCTCAGGTTATGACTCCGGAGCAAGAGTCCAAAGTGGCATTCAGCGGTACGCTCGTTAATTACCGCTACTTAGCGCAATCGGCACCTGGAGCATCACCAACACCAGCAGCAGGAGGACCATAGTGCTTTTCACTTTGAAACTTCTCGCTCTTGCTTTTGTTGCGGCTGCTCAAGCACCAGGTGCTCCCGCTCCGCCGCCTCCGGTAATGCCTGGCCAGCCAGCTGCCCAAGTCATTGGACCAAGCAGCGATCCAAATTTAAAAGATTCAAACGATCCGCTAACCGGATTACTTGACCCTTTTGAATACCAAGCGCGAGGTCGGCGTGATCCCTTTACTCGCCCAACGGTTGATAAGCCTGTAGCAGAAGGTGCGTATCATGGACCGTTCCTGCCTCTGCAGCGTTTCAACTTAACTGATTTGAAACTTACCGCAATTATTTGGGATGTCAGTCGCCCGAAGGCAATGATCATTGATCCTGACCAGAAGGTTCACATTGTAGGACCAAATACTAAAATTGGAAAAAATAACGGTTACATCGCTGCGATTCGCGAAGGCGAAATCGTTGTTGTAGAAACGACGGAAGAAGAAGGTAACCTTCTCTCTTCAACTAAAATTTTGCGAATAGTGAAATAGGGAGTGTTAAGGATGACAGTCCGAACGAAAATTTACATCTTGTGTCTGGCCCTTTCGGTTGTCAGTTGTACGTCTTCAAACCAAGACGACATGGATTTTGCTGAAGAAGGTGTGGCCAACGAGTTAACCGAAGAAGAACTTGGAAGCGACGTTGCTGCTACCGAAGATGAATTCAATGAAGCCGAAACAGCATCAACGAATGAACCTTCTGTTGATCCTGATTTAGCAGAAGACGTCTTCAACGAAGACCTCGACGCTGAGACTCAGGCCCAAGCACCTGCGGCAGAGCCAGCAGCGCCGGAAGAAAAAATCGCCGACATTCCTGAGCCAGCGGCAGAACCGCCCACTGCAACAGAAACTGCGTCGACAGTCGATATTACCAACATCCGGTACTTAGCTGATCAAGGTGGCCGAGTTGTGATCGACACAAGCGCACCGGCCACTTATCGCACCCGCGAAGTTTCGGCGCAGAATCAAATGGTGATCGAAATTGCCAACGCCCGCTTGCCTACAAAATTGAAGCGTCCGTTCATCACAAAAGATTTCAAACAGCCGATTGCATCGATCAACGCTTATCAAGACAATGGTTCGACAACAGCTCGATTGATCGTCCAATTCAGAGAACCAACAACTGCTGATGTGAATCAGCAGGGCGGAAGACTCACGCTTACTGCGAGCGGCTCATCAATGTCAGATGATTCAGTAGCTGAAGATGACAGCGGTTCCACTCCGCAAAAGCAGCAAAATGCTGACGGTCTAGATGCCCAGCGCTTTTATGGCAAACCGATCAATCTAGAAGTTCGTGAAACAAATATTCGCGACGTGTTTACTTTAATTGCCGAGCAAAGCGGTGCCAATATCGTTATCTCTGACGATGTAAAAGGAAACGTTACTCTCAAGCTTCGCCAAATCCCCTGGGATCAAGCCCTTTCGATCATCATGAAGACCAAAAACCTTGGTTACGTAAGACAGGGAAGTATTCTGCGCATTGCTCCAGTTGAGCAGTTACAAAAAGAAACTGACGACTTAAGAAAAATACAAGATGCTCAAAAGCTAGCTCAGCCACTAAGAGTGAAAGTAGTTCCGGTGAATTATGCAAAGGTGACCGACCTTGCTACTCAAGTGAAAGACTTTCTCTCAGCACGCGGAAAAGTCGTTGCTGATCCTCGCACAAGTGCATTGATCATCACTGACATCACCGAGAATCTTGATCGCACGACAAATCTGATCAAGGCCCTCGATGTTCCACCGCAACAAGTTTTGATCGAAGGAAAAGTTGTTGAGGCCACTGACAACTTGGCGCGTGAACTCGGAATCAACTGGGGAGTGAGCGGCGAAACGCTATTCAAACGAGGTGCTTCAATTTCTCCTCAGCTGAACATCACTCCTGGCTCAGTTCCCTCAACGGGCTTAGCATTCAACGTGAGTGCCGGCACAATGAAATATCTTGGCGATTTAACGGCGACGCTCGGCCTTGCAGAAACGCGTTCTCAAGCTAAAGTTCTTTCGTCTCCGAGAGTGGTGACGCTCAATAATGAGCCGGCCAATATTAAACAAATCACTCAAATTCCGATTCGAAAAGAAACTGTGAGTAACGGCGCTCAGACCGTTACCCAAGAATACAAGTCAGTCGAACTCTCTCTCGAAGTCACGCCGCAGATTTCGGCGAGTACCGATGTTTTACTGCAGATCAACTTAAAGCGGGAATTCGCAACGGCAGCACCGGTTGGACAATCGCCTCCCATCGAATCTCGTGAAGCAAAGACTAAAGTTATGGTCACTTCGGGCCAAACTGCCGTTATTGGCGGGATATATCAAAATGACGAGACTAAAACCGAAAACGGCGTCCCAGTTCTAAAGGACGTGCCAGTGGTGGGATGGTTATTTAAAAATAAATCCAACACTAATACTAAGCGCGAACTTCTGTTATTCTTAACTCCAAGGATCCTGAGTAAAAACAAGCCGCTCAGTAACGGAGGAGAGCTGTGAGAATGAAGGGTTTAAATCTAAAATTTATATCCGCACTGCTTACTGCTTCAGTCGTTGTTAGCTGTGATGATCCACCTAATACTGCGTTGACTTTGCAACACAACGAAGCCGCAATAGTAATCCCGGGATCGGGCAGTCACTGTACAGATAAGCGCGGTGGTACTAGTCCGACTCCCACAAGCTTAGCGACTGACTTTTTCATCATGAATACATTTAAGCTAGTTTGGGGCGGAACGAATGAACTCGCTCAAGGGTTCATTCGAATCACGATCGACCATCCTTATTTAGATGGATCGCCAGTGAAGTGCGAGATTTCTGGAACGTTGTTTGAAGACACTTTCGGCGTTCCGCCTTACGCAGCTGGATCAACTATCGACATGAACGACCCGTTACAGTTGGTTACATGCGCTATCGGCTGCGGCGGACTCAAAAGGAAAGCCGGTCATGAAACAACTGTCTTTTCAACGATTGCGTCTATCGAATTCATCGGTTATTCACAAAATTCTGACGGCTCCGATCCAAAGCCGGTTCGAGCAAACTCTCAGCTTCGCTTAAATTTCTTCTAGGCGGAGCTTTCACAAGTGAACGCTCCTTCACTTGATTAACCAATGGCACCTCTACTAGAACATCCAAATGGATTTGTTCGGCTTTGCTCACGATCAATCAGACCTGCCCATCGGTAGCCCGCTATCTGAATTGCTGCGTCCAAAAAACCTCGAAGAAATGCTCGGACAACCAAAAATTCTCGGCGAAAACACTCCATGGCGGAAACTGATCGCCTCAGGTCAAATTCCCAGCCTTATCTTATGGGGTCCTCCTGGCTCCGGCAAAACCACCTTCGCACTACTAGTAACTAAGTACCTCGAAGCCGAAGTCATCAATCAAAACGCGATTGAAATGGGAGCGAAAGCGCTCAGAGAATTAGGCGAAGCCGCTCGGCGCCGCCGGCTTGAGTACCAGCGAAAAACCGTTCTCTTTATCGATGAAATTCATCGCCTCAACAAAGCCCAACAAGATGTCCTTCTTCCGTCTGTCGAGCGCGGCGATCTTCTTCTTATTGGAGCAACAACCGAAAATCCAAGCTACGAACTCAACTCAGCACTGCTTAGCCGTTGCCGAATTTTAGTTTTTGAGCGCCTCACACACGAAGATCTCTCGATCCTTTTTGGCCGCGCTTGCGCCTCTAAAAAGCTTTCTCCCGAAACCGTTGTGACAGCCGATGCGCTAGTTTCACTTTGCGAAATGTCGGATGGCGATGGCCGCAGACTTATCACAATGAGCGAAGTAATTTTAAATCTGTTAGCAGTCAGCAATTGGCAGTCGACCGAAACAGTGACAGTTACTGATTCAGAAACTGCTTCTGCCAACGGCGAACAGTTGACTGAAATCACTTGGCCGCTTCGCCCTGAAGCGCTTCCAGTGATTTTGGATGTCCCTCATCTTCGCTACGACAAAACCGCCGACGAACACTACGACACCGTTTCTGCCTTCATCAAAAGTGTTCGCGGCAGTGACCCCGATGCAGCCATCTATTATTTAGCGCGAATGATTAAAGGCGGCGAAGACCCAGTCTTCATCGCAAGGCGCCTTGTGATCTTAGCTTCCGAAGATATCGGTAACGCCGATCCGCGAGCGCTGACTCTCTCAATCTCCGGCCTTCAAGCCGTCGAATTAGTCGGGTGGCCCGAAGCAAGAATTTGCCTCGCACAAGTAACAACTTACCTAGCATCGGCACCAAAATCGAACCGCTCGTACATGGCGATCGGTCAAGCGCTCGAGTACGTCGAAAAAACTGGCTCACTGCCAATTCCTCTTTCACTTCGCTCAGCAAAAACGTCGGCGATGAAGAACATGGGTTACGGCAAGGGCTACAAGTACTCACACGACGGCGAAAAAGGTTTCAACGCTCAACAATTTCTTCCGGACGACGCCAAAGAACAAAAGTTCTACGAGCCTACCGATCACGGCTTCGAAAAAAACATCAGACAATATTTAGAGTGGTTAAAAAAGTAATTTTGGATCCCGAATTTAGAATGGTCGTTTAGCTACGATACATACGCAAGGGTCTTCGCCCTCAGCGGTTTTCGAGTGACGAGTGTTCGACGGAATGTCGATCCGATCCCCCGCACGCAACAACAATTGATTGCCGGCGATGTTCAACATCATCTCACCTGAGACCACCATTCGAATCTCATCAAACGGATGGCGATGATCTTTCACATTAGCTTTAGCCGGATAAGTTTCCTCATAAGGCTCAAGTCCTTCCGAAGCAAACATCATTTTGATTTGCTCTTCCGAAGGAACAATAGCTGCTTGCCATCTTGTAACGATCATCGATCTACCTCGAGGGAACTCTGAAATTTCTTACGATGTAGTATGTGATTAACACGCAAACTTGCCAAGTTCTACTTCCACCAAGCGTCGTCGCCTTTGTCCGAATAGCCTCAAGGTGAGACGCTGTAGGCCCCTGAAATCACTCGGAAATGACTTAAGATAAGACACTTCTCCAAAACCTCCTCGCCCTAGTGATGGTTTTTGACCTCCCAGTGCCGAATTGCTTTAGTGTCAAAATTTAATCGTCGATACGTTACTTGAGCGAAAACAACTTTGATAGACATCGCTCTACCGGGGAAGGTCGAAAGTGACAGAGACGCAGGCGAAACAACTTCAGTGCTTAACGCAAATATTGGAGTTTATCGCACAAAGTTCAGGACTGAAGCGCAAGACTTCGATCACCGAGGGTGCTCTTCAAATTTACCAGGCAATTGATGGTAAAGCGCTGACGATTGCTCCTGAAAATCTCGAAGACGTTCTCTTCCGCACCGATGTCGACGGCAGAGACTTCATTCAAGTAAACTTCTGCAGTGGAACTAAAATTCTCCTTACTGATTCACTCATTGGTTTCAAGCCAGCAAACCTTCAGGGCCTCGATGTAACCAAGCTTCCAAAAGTAGTCACAACTCCAGATATCATTAGTGTCTTCGATGCGATTCAAGAAGCTCTGCACTCAGGCGATCAAAAAGATGAAGAAGTTTTAGTTCTTCGAAAAGTTTTTGATGCAGTAGTGGCAGGTGGAGAGTCGATCGGCTTCGATCTTACAAAAGAGAAATCTTGGATCGCTCGCGTACCGACACAAATTTTCAAAGCCAACGCTTAATCCTGCCCACTGGTTCATCAATTCTGAACGCGGACTCGACCGCAAAGCCTTTTTCTGAGCCTTATTTAGGCGATTCCATACCGAGACCTCAGCCCTCTTGAGAAAAATCAAACTTTATACGAATCTGTTTGACCAGCGAAACCTCACTGGTATTAAGTGGCCCCTCGTCGAATTGTAAGTGGGGGCATAGCTCAGCTGGGAGAGCGCCTGATTTGCATTCAGGAGGTCGCAGGTTCGATCCCTGTTGCCTCCACCATTTGCTAGATTTGTTCGATCTTTGCGGATCGGACTTTCGGATCCTAACGGATCCGGACTTTGGAAAACCTTACGGTTTTACCAAATAAAAAAATCTAGTAAAAAAAGTTTGACGAGAAATGCAATGTTGTTTAGAACTCTCAGTTCGCACAAAGCAAATCGCTCTTTGAAAACTAAATAGCTAGTAAAGCAAAGTATTGAGTTGCTTCTAGAAAATGAACTTTCGAGTTCAAATTTTATGAAGCTTATTTAATTTTACATACAGAAACTTGTTTTGTTGTTCGCAAGAAC
>JAYSYM010000608.1:0-2958 GCA_043727635.1 Bdellovibrionales bacterium
TCGCGTTTAGCTTTGTTTCTGATCGCGATGTCGAAGCCCTTGGTCGGATTAATGAATATCTTAAGCACACAGTACCAACCGCATGGTTGGATGAGGCCGATTTAGTGAAAGAATATAAACAGATGCCATCGGATCACGATGTGCGCGGAACTAAATTTAATGGAACACCAACTGAAGGCGGAGCCACTCGTGCACCACGCCCACCTCGTCAAGGTGGCGGCGGAGCGGATCGCAACCGCGGACCTCGTCGCGAAAATCGCGAAGGCGGAAAGCCGCAACAAGCTGGCCAAGAACGTAACCAGAGACCAGAGCGCGGCCCAAGATCTCCGGGACAACAAGCGGCGCCTACTGGTGCGCCGTCACGCCCGGGCGCTCGTCCTGATAACCGTACTGCAAAAGGCCCACAGCGCGGTGGACCGCAGCGCCAAGCCCAGGGACACGCACCGGCTACTAACGGTCAGCACAAGCGTAACCCGAAGCCGAATCAACGAGGCCCTCAAGGTCGACCGACGGGACGAGGACCAACTCCTCGGCCGAAATCAATCGGCCAAAAAGTATCGGGCTTCTTCAAGAAATTATTCTCTTAATTAAAGCTCGCAGTTTTGCGATGGAGTCTGGCCGCTGAAGTGAGCTTCAGCGTCTAAATCAAGTTTCAACTTTCCAGCGCGACAGTTGTTTTGAATAGTCTTTGCAATGTGAGCGAGGTTCGCGCGTACTGATGCGAAGTCTGATGACGTATACATCATTTCTTTTACGAACAACTCTTTCACAGCTGGTTGATCAATTTGTTGGTTCAGCATCAACAAACGTTGGTAACTAAGTGGGCTAATATGCGCAACAGTCTCGATTAAGCCGAATGTGCGCGAATGATTCAGTCGTGAAACTCCGCAATCGTTATCCTTAAGAAGCATCTTTTTTACCTGAACTGCGCTTGCTCCAAGTGCCGCAATATTCTTCTCAGAAGCTTTCTCGAATTTCATTCGCGGAAGACCGCGAGCATTACGATCATTGTTGTCGAGATAAACTAGTTTCATCGTGTAAGCGATGTTACCCAAGCGATCTTCTTGGTTCAACATTGTATCAAGGACGATCATGTCGGCGAGGTCTTTAAGCTGTTCCATCTTTTGAACGTTCACTGCATTAAACTCGCGACCAATCGTGCTTTGTGCTGACGTTGAGTTTGTTAAAGCCTTATAGATAAGATTCTTGGCTTTAAAGTTTGTGTAACGAGCCGGTTGATTAGGTCCGCCGTTGTAAAAATCTGAAGCATAACTTTCTTCACCCGACGGATTGAAAAGTAAAGCTCCGTATGACTCATCAAGATTGTCGGTGAAAAGTTGATCTTTTTTTCGTGTGGTCGCTTTGTTTTCGACGAAACCCAAATAGCTTTTCCAGGTCATATTGATTGTGTCGTCGGGCTTAGTTTTAGCTATAGCGATACGGCCAATTCGTGCATGTTCATCTAAATCAAATGTGCGAAGTACTGAAGGCGGCACATCTCCAGCGCCACCAAGAATTCGAGATACATGATAGTAAGAAAGAATTGACGGCGTGTAGCTGCAGCTTGTGCTGTATTTATATTTTGCTTCCTTGGTAAGTAAGTTTGCTCCAACACTTGCCGCCGGCTTTTGTAGGAAACAGCTGCGGGCCTCAACATCAGCAGCACTTGTGCCTGCCGGAAGGTTGTAGAACTCAAGGCCTGGGTTGGTACTATTTGTTTTTGGGCAGACCGCTGCGTTGGTGCCACGTGTAAGGGCGCAAAGTTCTAATTCTTTTTTAAGATCTTTTTCAGAGTACATCGCGCGATTTAAACGCTTTGGGATTACACAGATTTGTGTGGTTTGACCAGGCTCATTGATTTGAATGAGCTGTTCACCACGAGGAAGTGACGGAGTGAGTGTCGCAAAGGCTTGAAGGGGCATCACACTGAGTGTGAGTGCTGAAGCCACTACGCGTACAAATAACTGACCCATTGGATCCTCCGAAACAAAAAGAGTTTTAACAGAGGTATCGAAGAGCAAGATCTATGACAGGATTCGGTTACGAAAAACGGATATACCGCATTAGAAAGGGTTATTTTGTGAAGGCCTCTACAACCGACGATTTACGCCTAAGCACTGTAAAGACCCTATACAGAGATGTTATTGAAGAACTATGCCAGCAGCATGAGCCGCGGCTGTAGTTTCATCGACAAATTTCATGTACGAATCGAGAATTACGCGATCAATCACTCGAGCCATGAGCTCGTCATTTTTCGTAAGTGAGTTGCCATTCATATTGTGTGAGCCGGCCAGAACTAGCGGAACGCGCGCTGCTGAGCCGCTCACGCGCGCGTCGATAGCGACGATTTTCGAATGAATCGATGGAAGACCGTCGTCGTCGCCACCTTTGTATCGAATGATTGTCTGTAGTGAACCAAGAATTGATTTAACATTTACACCAGGCGATTTCTTGTCTGGCTCGTCACGAGTCAGAATTCTTACATCGCAACCTTGCTTAGAAAGCTCAGCTAATCGCTGTGCCACTGCCTTGCGGTCGTCGAGAAAACGTGATTGCATCACTCGAATTTTTGAACCCGGAAGATCGCAAGTGACTTGGTTGAGAACATCGAGCACTGGATCAGTTTTTTTATTTGGGAAGGTGTAAACTGCGGTAGCGGCAGTAGAGCTTTGAATCAAAAGAGGGACTGGAAGTCTAGAGTTCACCAAACCATTCCAGTAATTGAGAACTCCAGAATAAAGGGTCGCATCGTTAGCAAGAATCAGAAGGTCATTTTGATTCTTCCATTGTGAAGTGTTCCAGTTAGCAGAAGTGACCGCGAATACATTTTTTCGACCATCGCTCAGTTGAGAGAACAGCAAAAATTTATTGTGATTAATGGCCATTGCTCGGCACGATCCACCAATGATGAAGCTCTTGCAAAATTTTAAGCGGTCGCTCGCTAAGCCTTTAACAAGT
>JAYSYM010000609.1:0-2939 GCA_043727635.1 Bdellovibrionales bacterium
CCATTTCCGTTTTTTGCTTTTTTCAAATGGGCTGACCCAAAGGTTGGCTACATTCCAAGGGAACTCCCTGTGATGTTGAAGTTAGAAAAGCTTCGGAACTATCGAAAGACTTTGAATGTTCTCTTCTGGAGTGTGTTTTCGTTTGGTCTGCTCGCTCTATCGATCATTGTTGTGGTTATTTTCCAAGAAATGACCAAAGAACCTTACGTCAGCCCGTATGATCGTAGGGTCAGCTATGACGCTAACTTGGCTGCTCGTAATATCATTGAACTTCGGATGAAGCAGCTGTGCCCTTCCTACGACGGCGATGCTCTCGAGCGATACAGCCTGTTCACTGCCCACGAGCAACAGCGCTTAATGGATATCAACCAGGTCTTTTGAAACTCGACCTTAGCTAAAATTATTTTCAAGGATTGTCTCATCATGATTCGTTTACGCACACGCACACATAAACAGAAATTAGCTAATTACCGATGAGTCAGCTAGCAGGAAAACAACTAAGATATGTCGCAAAACGATCAGCGCAGTCGCAACCATCGCACACCATCTAGTAATGCAGCTTACCGGGCAACAACTGGTACAGTGGCCGAGCTCTACTTTGCTTCAATGATGCTAAGTAACGGTTACGATGTTTATCAACCACTAGTAGATGTAAAGATCGATTACTTAGTCAAAAGCTGGAATAATCGCGAGCTTCGCTTTCAATGTAAGTCGCGCACATCACTTGATGAGTACGGATTCGAACTCACCTTGCCAGCAGACCAAAACATTAAATGCCCTACTCACTTATTCCTTATGTTGGGTGCGCTGCCCGATCCTGATTTTTGGATCGTGCCCTACGATGTCTTCAAGAAACACTCTAAGAAAGTGATGGTTGGGGAAAAGAAGGCTCTCCGACTTATTGTGAGCTTGCCGATACAGGCCATACTTGAAAAATATAAGAAACAAGATGGCTTACAGAAACTACGCGACTGGTGCGTCGACGAAGAAACTGAGGAATCAGCCTAATGGCACGCAACGATCAGCTTAGTCGCACTCTGAGAGTACTTCGATATTTGGAATTAAACCCTCGCGGCTTATCCGTGCGCACTATTCTTGAAAAGCTTGAGGAAGATAAAATCGAAACTTCTCGTGACTCAGTTTATCGAGACCTCAAAGGCTTGAATGATAGTGGCTTTCCAATCACTAAAGAGGGTGAAGGCGACAAGTCAGTTTGGAAGTTAGATCCGAACTTAAAGCTCGATCGCGGAGTTGTCTTTAATTACAACGAGCTAATAGCTTTGTATCTTGCTCGCGAAACCCTGAAGTCGCTTGAGCACTCCTCAATTTATGAAGTAATTGAAGGTGCGTTTGCTAAGATAGAGCAGGCACTCGGACCTAAAGCGCATGAAGCCTTGAAAAATTTGAAACAAACAGTTCGCGTGGATGCCTCCCCTGCTTGGATGGGAACAGTTTCCCGCGAAATCATCGACACCGTTCACAACGCCACTTGCGAAGGTCACTGCTTACAAATCGATTATAGATCGGTAACTGGCGCTAATGCTGGCGTAATGACTACTCGAAAGATCGGCCCATACAAAATTTGGTTCGCAGACTCTGGCGCTTACCTCCTCGGTCTCGATTTAGGTGACAACATTGTTAAACGTTTTGCCCTTACCCGAATTTCACGAGCAATCATGCTTGATGAGATCTTCTCAGATCACTCAATCAATGAAGAAGAACACTTCGCACAAGCAATTGGGGTGTTCAGCGATGGCGAAGCTGAAGATGTTGAGTTATTTATCGAAGAACCAATCGCTTCGTATATTTCTGATCGAATGATTCATAAATCTCAGAGAATTGTTCGTAAGGAAAATGGGATTGTTCTCACGATGAATGTGAAAGTTAACAGTGAGCTCGCTCGCTGGGTGCTAAGCCTCGGACCAAGTGCACAAGTAATTAGGCCGCGCTCGCTAATAGACACTGTCCACCAACAAACAGAGTCAATCCTGTTTAAATATAAAAGATCGTCTTGAAAATGAAGAACACAATTTTTCGAGGACAATCCACTAGAATTACGAACTTTCTCTCAGCGTTAGGCGGAGTGAAAGAAACGCACCTCACTGGCGTCTTGGGTTATCTCTTCAGCCTCGAACCTGAATTGGCAAAAATGCTGTTCAACTTGAAAGACGATATTGTCCAAATTAATATCGAGTCTCCGACTAAAGATTCGAGTGATCGACAGGATATCGTACTGACAACATCGCGAGGTATCCGACATTGCATCGAAGCGAAGCTTGATTCCCATGCTTCAACACAGATTGGCAGATATAAACAGAATTATGACCACGTACATCTGATAACGTCTACTCGTCGTATCCCTGCGCCCTTGCAGCGACTGACTTCGTCTGTAGTGTCTTGGCAGGACTTGGCGAATTTAGTTATGACTTACTCGAAACGCAAAACTTGTTCTGAAGATGCAAAAATGATTATCGAAAATATTATTACTCACTTAAGGGAGCACCGAATGGTCGACCGTGACTTTAAAGATATTTATATCAGGGATTTGAGTGGGCAATCCGTTGAGAGCTACTTCAATTTAAACTTTTATCATTGCCAGCCTCAGTTCTTTAAGGCCGTTGAAAAATGCAGGTACTTCGCTCCCTACCTCTCGAAAGCAAATCAGAAGGGTAAACGGGAAAGTATTTTCAAGGTCCTAGGCAGCGGCATTTCGTATTTTAGTAAAGTAAAAGAGGTGGAGCTTCTTGAAGCCCGTGACGTACCGAACTTTCTGAAACAAAATGGGTACGACAAGCATGACATTGCTCAAATTCTTGCAAATTCTCCCTCACTGAAGCGCGGCGGTCGCCAGGAGCTAACAATTGTGTTGTTGGACAACCCGATTCGCTTAGTTCAAAAGCCTGTCACCAAGCACGATTTATTTGGCAATACGACCGGAG
>JAYSYM010000610.1:0-2929 GCA_043727635.1 Bdellovibrionales bacterium
AGCCCGATGAATTGATGCGGACCTGACCCTTCCACTCGGGATTTTCCTTTGCGAGGTCCTTTACACGAGCGCGAAGCCGAGCTCCGCCCTTTTCGCCACAACACTCGCCTTTCTTCTCGTTGGTACATACAAACAAGTGCGCTTTCAGATTTTTATCTTCCATCAATTAGCTCCTAATTTACCCGTCTAAACTAGCACGTTTCTAGACCAACGGTCGTCATCTTTTGAGACACCTCCGCCGAAGAGTAGCTATGATCAATACGACTTTTCAAAATCGTTTCAATTCGGCGGCAGAACTCTTCTCAGAAGGCCAAACTCAAGAAGCACTTGAGGCATATCAGTCCATTTTTGCACCCGAAGCAAATGACGACACAGTAAATGAAATCGATACTCCGTCTGAAGCTTTCTGTTTAGAAATTCGTATGCGCATTGCATTTTGTTTTATTGAACTTGGCGAACTTGCTGATGCTCGCTGCGAACTTGAAGCTGAATCAACTCGCACTCTGTTAACTTTCGCCGGCCCCGCTCAGCTTGAAGCTTATTTCTTCGCTTACGGGAACCTCTTAGCTAAAACAGGTAACTACGAAGCTGCCGACAAGCTGTTAGTCCGAGCACAAACTATTGCGACCACTGAACTACAAGATGCCTCAACTGTTGATCGTATTTGTCGCTTTCGCCTTCACTGGGCAAACCACTATGGCGAATGGTCAAGACTCCTTGAGTTGGCTCAAGAATTTCGTGTCGTAGCTCAGAAACAAGCACTGGTAGGCTTGATGCACTGGAGTACAGAAGCAGTTTGCTTTGCCCTACGCGGCCTCCATCAGTATGCAGAAGCCAAACAAGGTGCAGAACAAATCCACAACCGCCTTCAAAAAGGTGGAGCACGGCCAGAGCACGTTGCGGTGTGGGCAAAGTTCATCTGTGAAATATCAGCCTAAGGCTGAATACTATTTCAGCTTAAAAATTGCCTTCTAAACGAATTGGGTCTACAAATCTACCGCTATGAGAGTTGCCAAAAACCGCGAGCGAATCCTCGAAGCCAGCATCCTGCTCTTTAACGAAATGGGTGTCGTGGCAATTACGACGAACCACATCGCCGACAATTTAAAAATTTCGCCGGGCAATCTTTATTTCCATTTCCGTAATAAAGAAGAAATTGTTCGCGAACTCTTCGATCGCATGTGCGATGCGACTTACAATTTGTGGAAAGATGAATCGAACTCTACTTTCACTCCCCTACAGCTGCTTCAGCGCTCGTTTGAACTTTTTTGGGAGTACCGCTTCTTCCACCGCGAAATGTACCACTTAAGAAGAAAAGATCCGCTTCTCGCTAGACGCTGGCGAAAGCATTTACTTAAAACAGTACGATTGCTACAGGCGAGATATTTGGCTTGGGTTAAAGCTGGCGTGATGAAAAAGCTTACCGATCCAGACGAGATGCAGATGATTGCCGACGTAGTGCTTATTACTTCGAGCTCGTTTTTACAATTTTATGAAAGCCGCGAGAGACCCGCTTCAAACAAGGCGACTCGAACAGGCGTACGTCACATTGCACGCCTGCTTTTGCCGTATCACTCGGAGTCCTCGCAAAAAGAAATCACCGAGTTTCTTAAAACTAAATAGTTATTGAAACGTAAGTTTCATAGTTTTACTGACATTTGAATTTCATTGAAACCTGGTAGCCGTTACCAAGCGCTGCATCTCCTGCAGTGCCGCCGAGGCCGACGATTCCACCAGCATCAGATTCACGCTTACCGCCCATCGCCCACACTCCACCACCAAGAACTTGCGCAACTTTTGTTACGCGTTTTGCATTCTTGTAAGTTTGCTCGTCGAGATCACCTTTGTACTTTGAGTCTTCTTCAACGAAGGCTGCGTGTTTTTCAAATTGGTTGCAGTAGTGGTTCGCTTGCTTGATTGCATCTCTTGAACCTTGATCAGTGTCGTCAGTTGCAACAACGACTTTATGTAGTCCCTCGGCTCCCGGGCGGACGTCTCTGTGATGCGCGCACGATGCAAGAAGTAATGAACAAACGAGAAGTAAAACCTTCTTCATTAAGTAGCCCCTTAGTTGGTTGATTTCGTCGGATAATTTATAAGACCAGGCTATAAAACATCTTCGAAAAAGGCACCGATTTTACGAGCAGGATCGATTAAATGGATTTCTAAAATCCATCGACTCGGCGCAGGCACAAGCTCAAAGCCTTTAAGCTTGCCGCGAAAGTGTGCCGCGTGCGGAAACTCAGAAATTCTATGACCACTCGCCCCCTCAAGTGCCAGCCTCCACCCGTTCTGATCTGCAAGCTCAATCGCAAATTTGTAGAGGTCCTCGCCGTTGCATCCGGTGTTCTTCCAGTGAAGTTTAACTTCGCTGAATACTTCTTTTGAATCACCAATGAGTTTTTTAGTATGGAGATTGGAACCAAGCTGAAACGTCTCGCCAATATCAGACTCGTATCCGTTGAAGACCGGGCCGATATCGAGAAAGAAAAGATCGTCGTCTTCAAGCACATGATCTGTAATTTGAGGTTTCCCGAAGGGAAGTACTGTGTTTACGCCAAAGCGAACTTGCGGCGGATGCCAAATTTTTTCGGAACTGTAGTCCTCCAGAACTATTTTCAGCAACTTCTTTGCGTCGGCTTCAACCATTCCGGGCTTAATCATTTGTTCTACGTGATAAAGCGCGTCCCAGCCGCGTTTTTGAGCTTGGAGGAAGTCGTTCTCGTCAAAACCGTCGCCGACTTTTTCTCTTGGATCAGAATTTTTAAGATTTGAATTGTTCATTTCTATGGCTCTCGATACCCTCTGGTATAACATTCTTCCAAAGGCCGGAGTAGAGATGTTCCTCGAAAAGCTGCGCCACGCATGGAAAACAAATCAATCGCTATTATGTGTCGGGCTTGATCCTGATCTCGCAAAATTTCCTGAT
>JAYSYM010000611.1:0-8915 GCA_043727635.1 Bdellovibrionales bacterium
TTCTCCCTTACATAGAATTAGAAGAATGCTAATTGAGGTGTATTGCCAGACTGACATCGGACTTCGGCGCGAACGAAACGAGGATTCATTTCTCGTCGATGAATCTCTTGGGCTCTACCTCGTTGCTGACGGCATGGGTGGGCACCGAGGCGGGGAAGTGGCTTCTAGCATGGCTGTGCAGACAGTGCGTGATTTTATTTTTAAAGCACAATCAGACAAACGTAAACCGTCTCCACGACAATTACTTGCAGACGGCTATCGTGATGCAAGCCAAAAAATTTGGAATCACAGCCACAATGTTGATCGCGAACTTGAAGGAATGGGCACGACCTTGGTCTCCGCCTATTGGATTAATCGAACACTTTACATCGCTAACGTGGGCGACTCGCGCGCATATTTATTTTCAAAATCTAAATTATGGCAAATGACCGAAGATCACTCTTACGTGAACGAACAAATTCGCGCCGGTCTTCTCGCTGAAAAAGATGTCGAAAAATTCGGAGCAAAAAACGTAATCACTCGCAGTGTTGGTTTTGAAAGAGACGTTGTGTGCGACATTGTGGAGCGGTCGCTTTTGCCTGGTGATTTGGTGCTCATGTGCTCCGATGGATTATCGGGTCTCGTTGACGATAAAAAAATCGCAGAAATTTGCAATGAGGGCGATCTGAAGACGATCGTTGCGAAATGTATCAGTGAGGCGAAGGCTAACGGCGGAGATGACAACGTTACAGTGCTTGCGCTGCGAGCATCGACTTGAGTCTAGGTGTTGCTTGGCAGCATTTAGAATCGTTAGGTTTGACGCAAGGGGCAGAGTTTCTTACATTGGCCCCAGAAGAGTACAGAGTTCAGGCCTTTAAACTGACTCGAATTGTGCCGAAAAGATAGTAACCACTGTTTTCAGGAGCGTCTCATTTGGAGAAAAAAACGTTCACGTTTTTAATAGTCAGCGATCGAAAGGGAACTACTAAACGTATTTCCGTTTCTTCAGCTTGGCTCAAATCAGCCGCTGCTTTGTTTACAATTGCAGTAGTTATTTCAGCCGCTTGCGCAGTCGATTACGTTGGCTTGTTAGCACAATCGATCGAGAACCGACGCCTTCGCGCAGAGAACGGACAACTCAAAGAACAGTTCCAAGTTGTAGAAGGTAAGTTGAATGCACTCGAGAGTTCACTTGAGCGCGTTAAAGGTTTCGTTACTAAGCTTAAAATGATTACGAATGTCGAAGGCGAAGACCAATCCCTTCGTCTAGCTGTGGGTCCACTTCCACGTGTAGGTCAGTCGTTCGGTGATCGTCAGCCTTCATCGATTCCACCATTAACTGGTGAGATGGAATCTGAACTGGCAAAAGATTCTATATTTTTTGAGAAGCCACCACTTGATGAACTTCAAGGTGAGCTAGCGGTAGAAGGTCAGCGAGACTACGCCTCTCTAGCAGTTCGCATTGATCAGTCGGTTCAAGACACGAGCCTTCGTGAGCAAAGCATTTTGGAACTTTGGGAGTCTTTGTCTGAGCGGCAGAGTTTGCTGTCAGCAACTCCACGCGTGAAGCCTGTAAAAGGTTGGTTCACATCTAAATTCGGATACCGAGTTTCTCCATTCACTGGTCGCCCAGTTATGCACAACGGTTTAGATATCGCGGCATCACCGGGTGCACCGATCATGGCGCCAGCAGACGGTGTTGTGAGCTTTGCGGGCTACGATTCTGGCTACGGCAAATTAGTTTCTATCGATCACGGTTACGGAGTTATTACTCGCTTCGGTCACACCTCTCAGGTGTTCGTTGAAGTCGGGCAGAAAGTTAAACTCGGCGACGTCATTGCTGCCGTTGGTAACACTGGCCGTTCAACTGGTCCGCATCTTCACTACGAAGTGCGCGTGAACAATATTCCAGTTGATCCGTCGAACTACGTCCTCGACGAATAATCGAACTGTCTCAGTCTGAGACGACGAACTATTACTTAAATCTAAAGACGTGTCTCGCATCCACCGATGAGACACTTATGAATACACAACTATTGAAATCAATTTTTGCAGTGGTCATCGCACTGTTCGTTAACTTCGGTGCATCTGTCGCTCAGGCGGAGTCCCTTAAAAGCGTTGAAGCTAAAGCCTTAGCGGGTGATGCAAAGGCACAGTTTGAATTGGCAAAAATGTACGAGCACGGAAAAGCGGGCGGGAAGCCAGATTTCGCATCAGCACTTTCTTGGTATGAGGAAGCAGCTCGCAACGGTTTGAAAGTCGCTTCTTACCGAATCAAAATGTTGAATCAGCCGTAAGTCCTGCGCAAAATAACCAATTAAATTCTTCAAAGGCTCCTCTTAATATTCCGATAAGGATAGCGTAGGGGACCGTCGCAAGTGACTCGAAACAAAGTTCAAAAAATCTATAAGATGATTGTTCTCGTTAGTAATCCTAGCGAGTTACGAACTACGTTTGAGCAACTAAAAGTTCGCGACATCTTGGTTTATCCGATTAGTTCTCTCGACGCTGCGATGAAAATTATCGAGAGCGGAGCTGTTGATTACTGTTTGCTGAGTGTCGACAATCCAAAGATTGATATTTACGAGTTGCCACAAAAAATTGAAACCGAACTCAATATTCCAGTCATTGCGATTTCAGAACTTCGCGATAAACAAAGTATGTGGCGTCTCACAAAAGTGAAAAGCAAAAATATTCTTTACTCGAAGGCGACCGCACAAAATATTTATCAACGAATTCAGATCATACAGACGACACAAAAAGCCTTCCAGTTGAAAACCACACATCTCTCAGCTGTCGCCGAAATGGCATTGGTAGAAAAGCAAAGAGCGAATGCGCGCGAAACGACATGGAAAGAGCAACGGCGCAGGGCTGAGGAAGAAAAAAGCAAAAAGGTAGTTCTTCTCAGAGATAATACAAAAGTTGAAAATAAGATTCGTCTTCTTACGGCGCCATTGAGCCAGGCGCAGACACTCGGAACTGTTAAGCTGACTGCGACTTCAAAGTTTAAACTGCTCCCGGTGAAAACCACCTTTACCGAAATTCTGAACACCTCAAAGCGAATGCTTGCTCCTGCGACTCATGGTGAATTCTACGAACACTTAGAGCTGGTGACTGGTGAAGATCACGCAAAATGTTTTTCACTCGTTGAAGACGTTCGGAAGTTGCCTCCGCCTGCACCGCTACCTGAGGATATTCACAAAGTTATCATCGACTGTTTACACAGCGTACTTAGCCAGTTTTGTAATCCCAGCGAGTTAACTCCTCAAACGAATAACAGTTACGGTCGCTCAATGGTGATTTCGATGAACTCGAAACACTTAGTCGGTACATTCATCATTGCCGCTCAGTCTGATGTTCCAAAGTTGGGTGACGTGCAAACGCAACTTTATGAGTACCTTCGCACTTTCGGCCTCGATTGGTCTCAAGACGAAATCAAAGTCGAACTACTCACTGACCAGAAGTTGCCAGCTGAATTAATTACATCGGGTGTTTATGTTGCTGGAGTAGCTAAACAGGGTGAAGTGGCGATCGCGTACTATCCAGAAGCAGTAAAAGTGCCGGAGCTGTCACCTACTAGCAGCACGCAACACGCTCTTGATCCAAAAAATTTAGTCAGAGACACGCGAATCAATTTCGATATCTATTTGCATCTAAAAATGAATGGCCGAGACCTTCATTACGTCAAAGTTGGATCTCAAATCAGCCAGCGGCAAATCGAAAAACTTGAATCAACTGGAATAACACCCTTCGTTCCCCGAAACCAACTTAGAAATCTGAATGAATATGTCTTACTCCAGCGACTTCTGAAGTTGATTAATCCAGAAGAATTAGACCAAGAGGTTTTAGACCTACTTCGAATTTCGTAATAAGGCATAAAAAAACCCAGCACAGTGGCTGGGTTTTTTCGTTCTGCATGAATCCGGCAGATTATCGTTTTGAGTATTGGTAGCGACGACGTGCACCGGCACGGCCGTACTTCTTACGTTCAACCATACGAGGGTCACGAGTTAAGAAGCCCGCAGCTTTTAAAGCTGGGCGAAGAGTTTCGTCAAATGCAACGAGTGCGCGAGAAATGCCATGGCGAATTGCGCCGGCTTGTCCCGATTCTCCGCCGCCAGCAACCGTAACAAACAAGTCGAATTTACCTTGAGAGTTAACGATTTGGAATGGCTGCATGATCACCATGCGTGAAGTTGCTTTTGAAAGATATTTTTCAGGAGTGTGACCGTTCACAGTTACTTTGCCTGAGCCTGGCTTTAAGAAAACGCGAGCTGAGCTCGTTTTACGTCGGCCCGTAGCGTAGAAGTGTTTAGTTGCTGCTGCTTTAGCCATTAATCAAATCTCCGTTATTTCAAGTTCAGTGTCTCAGGCTTTTGAGCAGCGTGAGGGTGTTCTGAACCTTTATGTACTTTTAGTTTTGTGATGAGGCGACGAGCAAGTTTGTTCTTTGGAAGCATGCCTTTTACAGCGTCTTCGATGATGAACGTAGGATCGAACTCTCTCATTTCAGCTGCTGATCGTGAGCGAAGGTGTCCGAAGTAACCAGAGTGACGATAGTATAATTTGTCGTCCCACTTGTTGCCTGACATTTCAATTTTTTCAGCATTAATAACTACAACGAAATCACCCATGTCGACGTTAGGTGTAAACGTAGCTTTGTGCTTTCCGCGAATTACGCGAGCGATCTCTGTACACATGCGGCCGAGATTTTTCCCGGAAGCATCAACAATCCACCACTTCTGCTCAATTGTATCGTTCCCAGATGGGTTCCAAGTTCTCATAAAGACTCCAAAAATTTTTACGCGAGTCATCGGTTTTAGAGTTTGCGGCACTGGTTGTCAAGGGCCTGGGGATAATAAACCCTAGTCAGATAGAGGCCTTGTGGAGGTGCCGTGGGCCCAGCTTTGCGACGGTCGAGGGTTTCTAAAATCTCTTTAATTCGCTTAGGAGATTCCTTCTCTTGATTCATCTTAATCAGCGTTCCAACGATGTTCCGCACCATCTGCTTCAAAAAGCCATTTCCAGTGATCGTGAACTCAACCGTGTCTTCGCTTTGCCGCGCCCATTTTGCCGCCAAAATCTCCCGAATTGTGCTTTTGACTTCGGTTCCCGCACTTTGAAAAGCCTTAAAGTCTTGTTTTCCCAGAAGAAATTCAGAAGCTTCGTTCAAAAAATCGAGATCGAGCGGGTTTCTGCGCCAGTAGCTGTAACGAAATCTTAAGGCACTCGGCACATCGCGATTTAAAACGACGTAATGGTAGGTCTTTTTGATGCTCGAAGACATTGCATGGAAATCGTTCGGGGCGTGGAAAGCTTCTTTGACGACGATTGAGGGCGGGAGGAAGCCGCGTAATCCATATGTGAGATTCACAGTATCGGGGTGTCGATTCATGTCGAAGTGAGCGACCTGACCGATAGCGTGAACGCCAGAGTCAGTGCGACCAGCGCCTTGAATTAGAATTGGCTCGCCGGTGATTTCTGAAAGGGCTTTTTCGAGAACAGCTTGAACGGATGTCGCGTTGTTTTGTCGCTGCCAACCTGCGAACTCAGTGCCGTCGTAGCTGATTAGCAATCGAATGCGATGTTCGCCTCTGCGCTTAAATTTTTTCGGCTGATCGAGTTCTTCTTCTGACATCGGAGGTAGTTCATACCTTTTGGTGTCGCAGCTGCGCAACCAAAAGGTATGAACTACCTTTTTTAGAATTCCATCATGATTCCGCCGCTGATTACTCGCGACGTGAAATCGTAGGTGTCGTTGAGGCCGAGGATCTCTCGGTATTCGGCAGTGAGGTAGACGTGGTTGACGCCGTACTCGCGGTCAAGATCGCGAACGGCTTTTGGGTCGAGCCAATCCAGTAGGAATGAGGCGCCAAGTGATAAGAACGTCACTGGTGCAGCGTTGAACTTCGTGTCGCCATCGCCTCGGAGTTCCATGAACGTGAAATAGCCAGCGCCAGCTTCCGCGTAAGGAATGATGGGTTGCTTTTCATGGAAGCGAAGCCGGTAGATACCACTAACGGTGTTTGGAAACATCATGAAGGTGAATTCTTCTGGTGGAGTATCGAACTGACGAGCATTGTCGGCGAATTTTCCTTGGCCCTGAACATAAAAAATTCCTGATCCGACTTTTGCAGCGAAGGCGCCGATGAAAGTTTTTAGCTGCCACTCAAAATCGAAAAAGATTGTCGGGATATCCTGTTGTTCGTAGATCTGTTCAAAGAAAAATCCATTTCGGGGATTTCTAATTGCTGGAGCGCCGAACACACCGCCACGGAATGAGGCTGCGAAAGTTTTGTCTGACTCTTTTACACCGTAGTACCAAGTGCCATCTTTTTTCTTGTCGATTGGTTTTTCTAAAGTGCTCGTTTGAGTCAACGGAGCTGCCGAGTCACTTGGTGCTTCAATTTCTTCCTGTGCGAATCCTTCTTCTGCGGCGCCCGGATACGGAGCTTCAGGCGGAGGTGGAGCTTCGTCATCCTGAAGTGCATCAGTGATTGCGCTTGGCTGTTGCGCTTCTTGAGTTTGTTCGTCGACTTGTAGTTCGCCTTCTGGAGGAGCTTCTTGCGCGTTAGCTTGCGGCATGTAGTTCAGAGCGAAGGCGAGCAACACGAGTGCAATGAGCGCTTTGATGATTTGTAAACGTAATTTCATCGTGCCGCCTTTAAGTTTTTACGACAGTAAGCGAGAAATACAATAGGTGATGCGAATAGTCCGAATGTAAGAAGAGTCGTAGCTAGCAGACCGATCTTTAGCGAAACGCGAGCGAAGATCCAAATTGGTGACAGTGCTCCGCGTGTGATTGCGCGAGCCGTGGTGCTCTTCGCAATTTTTTTTGCGAAAACTTTTGAGTGCTTGTAATAAAACTTCACAAGCTGACGACCAATGTTGTTTGAAAGTAAAAACTGGTTTCTGAAATCGCGGAACGTTTGAACTTTAGTTGCCCAAGGTGAGCCGTAAGCTGCAGTAGCGATGAAGCAGCTTTCTGCGAGTACGCCGAGAACTTCATCGGGACGTGCAACGTGACACGAATTTGGCCAGTCGGTTGTTTCATTTTGCTTTAGGTAATTTTTAACACAGTTGCCGTCACCCGCTGCAGCCGTAAGATTATCACCCGGAGTGAAGAGGCCAACATTCATGGCTTCGTCGACATGACCTATCTTCGCACAGTAAGTAACTTGATTTGATAGCCCTGTGATTTCATTTTCAACGAGCTCAGGAATTCCGTTTGCGTCGGTAGTAATTTCTAAGTCCACAAAGTTCGACGACGGTTTAATTGCGGCGAACCCAGGTAAGTCGACTCCTGGACCCCAGTTGCATTGCTCGAAGTACACTCTCATTGCGCTGATGTTAATTCCTTCAAGCGCTGGGAAGTTTCCAACCTTACCCAAGTTAGTCAACACAGCTTTTTCGTCACCAGATTGAATTGAAAATTCACAAATTGAGATTCCAGCTGCCCCATCGCAGTCTGGCTCCCCAGAAGCCCTTCCTGCTACGCCCATCGAATCTGAGACCGTCGCAGTGAGCTGCGACGACTCGTCGTCTGTGTCGCCAAGGTCATTGTCATCATCTTTAGTTACGCCAATGAACAGGGTCTCAGTTCCAACTTCCTCAGTACTCGACGGATTGCAACCTAAAGCAGTGGGAATAGCAGTACAGACATCCCCCCAAGTAGTGATGATTTCTGCAGTGCCGCCTATGGCAACTGAGCTAGTTCCTTCGGCGATGACCGTGGTTTTTTCTTCGTTCATCAAAATTGGAAAGCCGGCTTTTCCAGCTGTAAATTGAATCACTAAGCGAGTCGCCGTGGTAATCGCGAGCTTGTTACAAGGGGCGGCCGTAGTATTAATTGATGTCGTAGCTGCGGCGCACGAGTCGCAATATCCGTCTCCCCCACAAACTACTCCGGTTGGCACAGCTGAAAGAGAGGTACCTGTTACGCCGCCGAAGATGACAGGAGTTTCAGTTTCTGATCCACCAATATTTTTTGTGTTCGAAGCGCCGACAACAGAAGTAACTTTGATGGCGGCTAAGGCTGGGCTTGCGAATGAAAGTGAAATTGCGAGCGCGCAGAGTTGAGCTGCAAGCGTTCGTGGGCGCTTAATCCGTCGAGGTGCTAGTCTTGGTGTCATGAACGTATTGCATCATGCACGGGGTGTTATGTCAAAAATCCTCTCGGCGATTTGACAACCGTTAAGAGCAGCGCCCTTACGTAAATTGTCGGCTACTACCCACATTAACCATGTATTTGGATCGTGAAGATCACGGTGGACTCTTCCGACGTAAACGGGATCAGTTCCCGAGGCAATTACTTGCGTAGGATACGGAACAGACGAAGGTCCTGAAGTGAGTTTTCGCTCGTTGTTCACAAGTTGAATTCCATCGCCCGAAGCCAATGTCGCTTCAACTTCGTTTTTATCGCGCGGAGTTTTTTCGAGCGTCACCCACACCGCTTCAGCGTGTGAATTCATTGTCGGAACACGAACTGCGAATGCAGAAACCGGAAGTTTAGGCTCGCGCATGATCTTTGAAGTTTCATTTATGATTTTCATTTCTTCAGATGTGTAACCTTCGTCGTCGAACGAACCGATTTGTGGAATCGAATCAAATGCAACTGACTTGGAAAAAGTTTTTGAAGCGGGTGGTTCTTCAGCTTCTAAAGCGATTTTTGTGTGATCGATAAGTTCTTCTAAGCCTTCACGGCCAGCGCCGCTGACCGACTGGTAACTTGAAACTCGAACTGAACGAAGACCATACTTTTTCTGAAGAGGTGCAAGTGCAACAACCAATTGAATTGTTGAACAGTTCGGATTTGCGATGATCGCTGGAGATTTCAAGGTTGCAAGTAAATCGCCGTTCACTTCTGGAACAACGAGATGAACTTTTTCATCCATGCGGAATGCTGCCGAGTTATCAACGGCATACGCTCCCGCCTT
>JAYSYM010000612.1:0-2914 GCA_043727635.1 Bdellovibrionales bacterium
TGATTTTCTGAAAGTATAGGCGAGTCTGAAACAAGACTATTTGGCAGTCCATCGTCTGAAACTGAGCTCGCGACGCTGATGTTGGTATATTGGCAAAAATGTTGGTATATCGGCATTGATGAGTGAGAGAGAAAGAGTGAGTGGGGCACTCCGAGATTTGGCAGCTTATATTCGGCCAAGTCGCAGAGTGCGCAAGCGATGCCATGAAGCCAAGAAGCGTGAAGGCATGCGAAAAGAAAAAGGCAGAGTTACCGCTGCCTTTTTGATTCGTGGAAATGCCAGCGGTTGCTGGCCGATTTTAGAAGCCGAAGCTTAGGCCGCCGAGAAGTGCGATACCCTGAAGTTCTGCAAGGTCGCCGTCATCTTGGAATAAGCGGTTGTAAGTAGCGTCAAGGTTGATCGCTGAGTTGCGGCCGAGAGGGATTGCTCCACCAAGACCAGCAACACCCATTACATTTAAGTCGCCGTCGTCACCTGGATCGTATGACATTGCACCAACTTTAGCGAAGATAGTTGAGTGAGGGTTGCCAGAGAAGTTGAACTTTGCAAAGAGCGGGATGCTCCATGAGTCAACGTTCACTGCTGCTCGGTTGTCACTAGTGTCGATATCGCCAGACATTGCTAGGATACCAGTTTCACCTGTTAACATGCCTCGCCCGAAATCAACGAACAGGCCGCCAGCAGTCGTGTCTCCGAGATTACCCAAGTCAACTTCGCCCGGAGCGAATGCTGCCGTACCAAATGTTGGAATGATACGAACGCTTGATTCGTACGTGCGAGGCGCGTCTGCTTGGATTGAACCTGCAGAGTCTTGCGCCTGTACCGCTGGCACTACTAGTAGCACCGCAAGTAACGCGATTAAATTTTTCATAAATAGATCCTCCTTAAAGATTTCAGCCTGTTTGTTTCTTGGCCCCCAAAAGCCCAGGCTCTAGCAGACTCCTAACTCCGATACTTTTCAATACGGGCACGGGTTTGTGACTGGCATTCGACAATAAGGCGTACGACGTGAACCTAATCACAAAATTATTTGATGAATTGGTGATCTCGAGAGCTTTTGACTCATGCATGATGTGTGAGGCGAAGGGAGTCAGGCGTGAAGAAAATCAGCGAGCAAGTCATTGTTATCATGGGTGCATCGAGTGATGCGGGGCGTGCAACTGCGCTCTTAGCAGCCGAGCAAGGCGCACATGTTGTTCTTGCAGGGAATAACCAAAGCGATCTTCGAGATCTCGTCTGCCAGATACGACAAAAAAATGGTGACGCAGTTTATGCTGTTGCTGATGTGTCTTGTATTGATGAAGTTGATCAGATCGGAAAAAAAGCGCTTGAAGAGTTTGGGCGAGTTGATTCGTGGATTAACAACGAAAGCATTTCGATGATTGGCAAACTGACAGAGTTTCCAGTCGAGGAAAAGCGCCGACTCTTTGAAGTAAATTTTTGGGGAGTCGTGCATAGCTGTCGAACAGCGGTGATCGCAATGAGAGCGACCGGTGGTTCGATCATCAATGTGACGAGTGCCCAGTCTGAACTTTTTCCGCACGGTATGGACTCAGTAACGAAACATGCGGTGAAAGCTTACACAGATGCACTTCGATTAGAGTTGGCGGCCGATCTAGTTCCTATTTCTGTGTGTCTTGCAAACCAAGAAGACGGAGTCACGCCGAAAACTATTTTGAGTTGGTGTGAGACGCCAAAGCGAGAAGGATTAATTGGATTAGCTCGCAAACTTTCGCCGGGGAAATCGGCCGCAGTTGCCGCAGGATTAGGAGTTGCTGCATTTGCGGCTTACAAAGCATTACAGACGGCACGCAAGCCAGATGAAATCGCACATTAGGAGAGTCAATGGTTTTACAAGATACTAAGTCAGTAACAGAAGGTCTGCCGCCTTCGATTGAAGCTGCCATGCAAGTTGCAGTCGAGGCAGGGCTTCGTTACGTGTCGGATAAAAAGCTAGGATTCGGCCGTAAACGTGCCGGCAAAGGTTTTGTCTATTTCGATGAGCACGGGGAAAAACTTTCTGACAAGGCTCATCTTGATCGCATAAAGAAGCTTGTGATTCCTCCTGCTTGGTCTCAAGTTTGGATTTGCCCGTCTGCCAATGGCCATATTCAGGTTACAGGGCGCGATGCTAAGCAAAGAAAGCAATACAAGTATCATGCGAAGTGGAATGCGAGTCGCAACAGCAATAAGTTCGATAAGCTTTTGACGTTTTGTAACGTACTACCAAAAGTTCGGGTTAGAGTGCGTCGCGATCTTAAGCGACCGAACTACGACAGAGAAAAAGTGTTAGCTGCGGTGGTTTCAATTATGGAGCAAACACTTATCCGGGTCGGGAGCGAAGAGTACGCTGTCACTAATAACTCCTATGGCTTAACCACAATGAAGAACAAGCACGCGACGGTAAAAGGAAAACAAGTTCATTTTAAATTTAAAGGTAAGAGTAACGTGGAGCATGAGATCGTCCTCGAGGATCCACGATTAGCTAAAATCGTTCGAGCTTGCCAAGAATTGCCGGGACAAGACCTCTTCGCATACGAGACTGAAGAGGGAAAATTCTCTGACGTAACTTCGTCTGATGTGAACGACTATTTGCGAGAAATCACGGGCGAAGAAATCACTGCGAAGGATTATCGAACTTGGGGAGGCACACTCCACGCAGTTCAAGCTCTTTGCTCAATGGAAAAAGCTAAAAACAAAACGCAATTAAAAAAATGCATTACCTCTGCGCTGAAGCAAACTGCTGAGAAGCTTGGAAACACGCCGACAATTTGTCGGGGCTACTATGTTCATCCTGCAATTTTTGAGTTGTTTGAAAGTGGTGAGCTACACGGCTTGAAAAAACAAAAAGCAGGTCACGGCTTGACTAGCGAGGACCTGCTCGTGAGATCAATTCTTAAAAAGGTCACGAAGG
>JAYSYM010000613.1:0-8913 GCA_043727635.1 Bdellovibrionales bacterium
GAAAAAAGCTATCAGTGCCGGACCTTCGGCCAATCGCTGCCAAGCAATCTTTAGTCGATCTTTTTAAATCTAGTTCATTTATTCAGGAACTCTCCTAAGTGTCCGAAAAGACTGAGGGGAGATACACCTTGAGTCGCACCTTGAGCATTTTCAAAAATTGCACTGACGAGTTCATCGATAAATTTTTATCGTTAGCTCAACCAGCAAAGCTAAAGGCTGGCGAAGTGATTTTGAATCAAGGGCAGATTAACGAGCGATTCTTAATCCTCATCAGTGGCAGCGTTGAAGTTCGAGTGAATAATGAGCTTGTTGCTCGTTTAGATAACTCGGGCGACCTAATGGGTGAGATGAGTGCCCTCACGGGTCGGATGATTACTGCGTCCTTGAAAGCTGCAAGTGACATTGAATTCTTAGAAATTTCAGCAATTCAACTCCGCGACGAAATTAAAACGGGCAAAGACAAATTTGGTTTTGAATTTTACACGATGTTAGCTCACACGCTCTCGGATAAAATTATTCGTACCAATCAAAAGGCGCGTCAGTTTGAGATTGCCAACCGCGCTCTTGCCGATATTAACCAAAAACTTGATAGTAAAGTTCGTGAACGTACGCATGCTTTGGGCGTGGTCGTAGCTGAACTCCAAGCTTCTCTCGAGCCTCTTGAAGAGAACCTCAACAATCTTGTCGGCGCGACCAACGAGCCTCTCGTTGCACAGGTAAAGGCGCAGGTTCAGAGTGCGCAAGCCCGTCTGAAGCCTCTAAGCGAAATCTATCTTACTGAGCTTGCGATGTCTTCTGAGCGATTACTTTTAATTGAGCCTGATCGCAAACAACAGAGCATTGCGAGACTTGCAATTGGCGGCACCGGCATTCACATGGATATCGCTGCGAGCGAAGATGAAGCTCGTCAGTTCATGCAAAACAATAAATACACTTTGTTCTTCGTAGCGCTCGATCTTGCAAGCTTACTTCCAGAAATACAGAATTTATTCCCGCAGTCTCGGTACGCAGTGATGGGTGCGGGTGCCGCAAGTGAACAACTTGCCATTCTTAAGAAGTATTCTGGTCAAATTAAAACGCTAGTTGCTCGTCGTGCTGACGACCGCACGTTCACTGCTAAAAACGTATCGACAACATTAGGTAAGCTCGTTTCGAAAGATTTGTTCGGAGTTGAGAAGTATATGATGCTCGGAACTGACGTAAAGGTGAGGGCAGTGACCTCATCTGATGATCGCGATGTGCTGTCGGGTGAAATGGAAAATTATTTCTCGAATTTGGGAGTACGCTCAACAATGCTTGATCGCATACGCATTGTAACTGAAGAGCTACTAATGAACGCCATCTACGATGCTCCGGTTGACGGCTTCGGCAAACCTATCTTTAATCACCTCCCGCGGACGGAATCTGTAGACCTAGAGCGTGACCAATGGGGCGAGTTCCGCTTTGCTTGCGATGGCACTCTAGCGGCTATATCTGTCGCTGATCCATTCGGTGGATTTCAATTACAAACGTTGATCGATTATCTTGAGCGCAATTACAATTCAAACGGTGAGTCGGTGCAGACTGCCGGTAAGGGTGGCGCCGGTCGCGGTCTCCATCAAATTGTTGAGTCGTCTGATCTCGTCGTCTTCAACGTCGTCAACGGCGTACGCACTGAAGTCATCGCCTTCTTCGACTTAGACCCACGTTCCAAAGACGAAGCCAAAACACCGGCCTTCCATTTCTTCTCGATATAATTTTATCTGCTCCCACGCCCTATCTCATTCAAATTTTTAAATCTTTTGATTTTTCCCACGATTGACAGTCTCAATCGCGCGGATGCGATTGAGAAAGCAATCTCATGGAGGGATAATTTTTGCGTAAGTTGTTCTGCGGTGTGAAATCGATCGACACGTAAATACAATTTGTTGTGCGAAGCGTTTTTGGTTGAGTGATTGTCGATGAGAAATTATATTGCCCCTCGATGCGAACGACTCAGCGAAATCTTTTTGATCAATTGCAATCTCCCTCGGAAAAGCGCGCGCAGGCGCGAAGATACAAACATGGTGGTGAACTTTCTAAAGGTAAAAGAAAGTTGCGGCGTCCGCTTGCGACTAAAAGTTGGATTCATTTGATACTTGAGTCTGATAGAGCAAAAGGAAAACTGTCGATGTTAGCGGAGCGGAACGCTAAATGGATTGATCAGCTTGTAAGAACTAAGGCGAAGAAGTTTGGTGTCGAGATTAAAGACCTCGTTAACATGGGAAACCATATTCATTTTGAAATCAGGATCATTAATCGCCGGAGCTTTCAGAATTTTTTGCGATCTATTACGTCGCTTATTGCGAGACACGTGACTGGTGCGCGTAAGGGCGTGAAGTTCGGAAAGTTCTGGGGAGCTTTGGCGTACACTCGCGTGCTGACGAGTTACTTAGAGATTACTCAGCTCGAGAAGTACTTCATGGCGAATCGAGTTCAGCTTCGCCGTGGGTATGCAGCAAGAACGCGGTATCTTGATAGTGCGAATGAGTGGATACGGAGCTTGAGGGGCGGCATTGGCTGAGGGAAGGCAGTGGTTGAGGAATAGCGCTGGCGCGCCGGTTTAAAAGCAGGAGTCAGCAATTAGCGGTGATTTGGTTTGCGAAAATCATTAGGTGAGAATCTTGCTGGGCCAACTTGGGGAAGCTGCTTGCAGTGGCCGATTACCAATCAATCGGGAAGTAGTCTTTTAGGAACTTTCCGCACCAGTGTTTGCCAGTGAGGATTCCGTCGAAGAAGGGGTCGCAGACGCGGGCGGCGCCGTCGACGATGTCGAGGGGTGGTTGGAAGTCGTGGACTTCTTGTTTGTGGGCGGCGAGTTTTGCTGGGTCTTCGTCAGTTACCCAGCCAGTGTCGACGGCGTTCATGTAGATTCCGTCTTTTGCAAGGTCGCTTGATGAAGTGTGAGTCAGCATGTTCAATGCAGCTTTTGCCATGTTGGTGTGAGGGTGGCGGTCTTCTTTTTTGAAGCGATAGAATTTACCTTCCATCGCGGTTACATTCACGATGTGTTTGTTGCCCGTGTAATCGCGGCGCATAAGCGGAGCTAAGCGACTGCACAGAACAAACGGTGCTACTGCGTTCACTAGTTGAACTTCGAGCATCTCAGGAGTTGGTACGTCCGCTAACTTTAGGCGCCAGCTATTTGTTTCGCGCAAATCCACTTGTTGAAGATCAGCATCTAGCTTTCCTGCAGGGAAAACTTCTTCGACGTTCAGCGAGTTGTCATACGAGTAAGGAATTTGAGAGAGTTTAGCTGATTGGCGTAAACCAATTCCCGGTCCGCGGTGGTGCCAGCTCACTGGTAAATTAGAATCCTGAGATGGATCGCAAAGTGAGTTGAGTTGAGCCTTACACCTCTCGTGCGAGCCTAAAATCTTTTGAACGTTTGATGAAAGTTGCTCAAAAGGTCTTTGTTCTTCATCCATCAAGTGCGCATAAAAGCCGGGCGGGCGACGAACAGTTTGTGCCGCGTTATTAATGAGAATGTCTAAGCGAGGAACTGTCTTTTCAATAAACCGAGAGAAAATCTCGACACTCGGAGTATGGCGCAGATCAAGGCCGTAAATTTCGAGTCGATCGCCCCAAACTCCGAAATCAGATTCTTTCGCGTAACGGATCGCTGCATCAACAGGAAAGCGAGTAGTGACGATTACTTTCGCACCCGCGCGTAACATCATAAGAGCCGCGTGGTATCCGATCTTAAGTCGTGCTCCAGTAATAATTGCGACTTGTCCCTCAAGCGATGCCCGTTGAAAACGCTTTTGATAATTGAAGTCAGCACAAGGCAAACACATCGTATCGTAGAAGTGATGAAGATCGACGAACTCAGCTTTGCACACGTAACAATTGCGAGGAGAGCTTAAGCGAGGGCGCTGCGTATCAGCGCCTGCAGCCCCACTAATCTGAAGTGGCGCAACAAAAACCGAATGAACGCGAGCTTCGCGAATTCCAGTTTTGCCGCGAGCTAACTTATCTTTCTTAACTACTTCTTGCTTCTTAACTTTGATGAAGGCTTTGCGACGTTCTTTTTTTTCTTCTTTGGTTGGACGAGAGAGTTGTCCAGCCGCCGCGATCAAAGCAATACGCTGTTCTTCGCCAAGCTCAGCCAAACGAGAAGGATCATTTAACAATGACTGTAGCGTTTCAATCGTTGCCGATACCGACATCGACAGAGTGGCTGAAAGGTCATTAGATTTATCGTTTGGGTTTGAAGTGTCTGACATTGGCTAATTTTGTACTAGCGAAGCTTGTGGCAATCAAACATTTGCTTAAAGGGTTCTGGGCAATTGAAAAAGGTACGGACACCTGAGGGAGGGAGCAGGCTCCAAAACCGTTTAATTGGCCATTAAGCTGCACAGTGTGTCCAAGGCAACCGGGCTTATATTTCGGTCTGTAAGATGTAAACTAGCTTTACTAAGTAGGTTGAAAACGGAGGCTCTTATGCAAGTAGTAAGAAAAGCAGATCAGCGCGGAACCGCAAACTTCGGTTGGCTTGAGACTGCTCACACTTTTTCATTCGGAGATTACTACGATCCTGAATTTATGGGCTTCAGTGCGCTACGCGTGATCAACGAAGATCGAGTGGCTGCCGGAAAAGGATTTCCGATGCATCCACATCGTGACATGGAAATAATCACTTACGTTGTTGAAGGCGCTCTTGAGCACAACGATAGCATGGGCAATTCATCGACAATCAAGCCAGGTGAAGTTCAACACATGAGTGCTGGCAACGGAGTTCGACATTCTGAAGCTAGTGTTGGAGAGGTTGGGACTACGACTCATCTCTATCAGATTTGGATCATGCCCAGCAAAACTGGTCTGACTCCAAGTTACGGGCAGAAGTCGTTCGCAGCTCAACTTGAAAAAGGCGGACTAGTTTTGACTGCGTCTAGCAATGGTCGCGACGGCTCAATCATGATCAATCAAGATGCTGAACTTTACGTAGGACGTTTCAAAAAAGGTGCGTCAACAGAGTTAAAATTGGGTTCTGATCGCAAGGCTTGGGTACAGGTCGTGAAGGGTTCAATTAAAATTAACGGCGGGTCGCTTGAAAGTAGCGATGGTGCTGCGTTTTCTAATGAAGAGGCGCTCAAATTAAGTGCTGAATCTGATGCAGAGGTTCTAATCTTTAACTTGCCATGATGAAGGTCCGAGCTACAGAATTGGACGCATGAGTCAGCAGTTTTCCTCACGCACACCGCTCGATGTTTCCACTCGCGGGAAACTCGAAGAGCTTCGCAAAAAGCTTCTCGAGCAACACAAGATTCTTTTAGAAGTTGAGCGTCGTGTTTACGAACAAGAGAATGGCCCGATTGGTGGCGCAGGAAAACTGTTGAGCCTTCTCATGTCGAATCCATTTTTCGACTGGCTTCATCGAGTTTCAGAAATTGTAGTGAAAATTGACGAGCTACTCGAGAGTGAAGAGCCGACAGTTGAAGCGGCTCAAGACATTACAGCCGTCGTAAGAATGCTGTTCAAGGCTAGCTCGGCGGATCCAGCACTCGATACTTTATTCATGCAGCGCTATAAGCAGGTTCTTCAAAAAGATTCTGCTGCAGTAATGACTCATTCAGAGTTGCAGCGTTTGCTAGCGTCCGACAGCTAGTCTTCACAATAGTTTCTGAACGTCCAAAGAAAAAATGCAAAATTGATCATGGTGAGTGCAATGCAGGTTGCAAGACCGTACCCGTATCCCTCGCCAGGATACATCGAGTAATTAAGCCCAAAATACATAATTCCAGCTTTGATCAATATCGTCGGAACGAAAAAAATTCGAATGAAAGTTGTAATTTTCGGGGCCTGGTTAGGGGTCTTAGCTGGAATCTTTTTTGGCATCGAGCCAAGCTAACAAAAAAAGGAGCAGCTGTTAACTGCTCCTTTTAAACTACCAAATGTTTCAGACGCCGCTGCTAGCGAACGATTGGTGTATTTCGTCGACCAACCGTAAGGCGGTAGATGAACAACACGATCATTGCGCCGATGACAGCTGCGAAAAACCCAGCTGGCTCGTCGGCTCGATACAAGCCCATTGATTGGCCAATGAATGCCGCAATAAACGCACCCAAGATACCAAGAAGAGTCGTAACGATGAAACCTGCTGAGTCACGACCTGGCATCAAGAAGCGAGCGATCAAACCAACAATAAAACCTACAACGATACTCCAAATTAATCCCATGCGGACCTCCTATTGACGCCATCGTCTCAGGGCACATGGCAGATCGCAATGCAGGTTGGGGAGGGTTGCCAAAAGAGCAAAAAACACGCGTCAAGCGTGTTGAGGTCGTGAATTTTGGTGGTTAACTTACTCGCGGTTTGGATTTTCAGCGAGACTTACAAGGCATTTCAGCACGGGGCTTCCCGTAACTGACGAAGCTGAAAGCGTTAAAGGTTCAGCTTCATCTTGCCAGTTCTTTTGAATGCGCGTGATTTCTCTGTTCGTGTTTATATCGATGAGGCTCATGAGAAGGCTAATTTGGCCGGATTGAACTGTGTGAAAAACGACAGCGCGAGTGAACGTGTGTTCCATTACCATTTTTCGATTCCCAGTGAATTGGCGAATTTGAGGGGAGTTCGATTCCGATAGGGTGCACTCAACTGAGTTACCATCGGTGTTGAGAACGCGCTCACGAGCTTGTGTTTCATTTAGCTTTACAAGATTAGCGCAGTTCTGTGCGAAGAAAGCTAAGCGCTCAGCTTCTGCGCAATTATTGTTAAGTTCATCGACTTGAATTGCGTAACACATTTCCATTTGCGACTGGAGCACGCGATTATACGTATCGCACTGTTCGGCTGTTGATTGAAAGCGGTAAGATTTTACCTGCGTCGTTGAAGTGCTGCCTTGTTTATTCGGGTCGTTAGAACTTCCGTTTGAAGTGTTCGGGGCTTTATCGCAAGCTGCAGCCATGAGGCATAAAACTAATGCGGCTGTTGAGAATGATTTTTTCACGCGATTGCTCCTTTAGGCTTACGGCCTATGGCCACTTATAATCCAAATTTAGTGCCACGTATCAACAAATTAGGACGGTTTAACGCTTAAGAGTTGTTTAGGGAGGTTGAAACGTGACGTTTATCGTCTCTCGAGGGCGGCGAACACCTTGCCACAGGCACTATCGTAAGTTCTAATTGGGCCTATGAAACGTTACATGCGCACAACATTGATTGTTCTAGTTTTGGTAGCAGCAGCCTTCATTTTCTTTAATTATTATCAGTACATTTTTGCGAAGACAGTTGATGGAGAAATCGTCGGAGTGGAGCGTGTGACGGAGCCAACAACGGTGATCGGCGGAACTATGACTCCGCAGATGATGTACTCGTTTGCGATTGCAGTTCGCGAAGAAACAACCGGCAAGATTTTTACCGCAAGTACTGAAGATCGAAAGTGGGCAGTCGCGAAAAAAGGCTACTGCGCACGAGTGATTTTATATCCGTATCCGCCATGGCAACTTGGTAAAAGTGGCGAGTATTTTGGCGCGCGACTCGAAGAGCTCCGCGACTGTAATAATCTATTAGGCAAGGAAACTGTGAATACGGGAGCGATTGAGCCGGCAGCACAGCCAGCTCCGCCAGTTCCGCAATCAGCTCCGCAGCCCGCAGCGAGCCAAACTCCGTAATTTTCGTCATAATTATTACACGTTTTAATCAGTCAATTTTTCGCTTCCTGTGTGACAAAGAAGGCACATGGGATTCACCAGAAAAGTTAAAATTTATTTCGCTAAATTCTCTCAGGACGAAGTCTTCGAAAAGGCTTCGGCTCTGGCGTTTTCAATACTGATTAGCCTGATTCCAGTTATTGCGTTGGCGTATTTTATTTTTGCTTTGCTCGGCGGATTTGCCGAGCTTCGCTTAACTGTGGAAGAGTATGCTTTTCAGTATATCGCTCCGAGCGCAGCAAATGACTTGAGTGGATATATTCGCTCGATCGAGAATAAAGTTTCTCCCGGCACTTTAGGACTATTCGGAATCATAGGCTTCATTTATTCCGGTCTATCAATGATCGGTCAAGCTGAGTGGTCACTGAATAAAATGTGGGGGGCACTCACTCCGCGCACATTTACACAACGACTGGTTCGGTACACATCAGTAATTTTGGCAGCACCGCTTTTGTTGGGTGGCAGTTTAGCAATGACTTCTTATTTAGCTTCGCAACTCGGAAGACTTCGCTATTTCTCTGAGCCGCTATTGTTCGTGCTAACTGCACTCCCATATATTTTCAGCAGCGTTCTCTTTGCCGGGATATTCTATTACTTACCAAACACTAAAGTCGATCGCCGAGCCGCAATCACTGCTGGCTTAATGACCGGTCTTACTTTTGAAATCTTAAAACATGGTTTTACTTTCTATGCATCCTACGCTCTCAAAACGAGCGTTTACGGTTCGCTCGCAGCACTTCCAATTATGGTTTTGTGGTTGTATTTGATCGCCTTAGTATTTCTTGCGGGCGGAGAGCTTTGTTACTTCTTGGATCAAAAGCGAAAAGGGGTTTTTCATTTCGCACCTATTACAAGTCTACTTTCGCTCGCTATGCTCCGAGATATTCTGACTATCTATTGCGATCCTAAGCAGTTGGAGGCGCTAGGAACACCTGCGGTGGTGCGAAGGCTCCAGTGGGATCAAAGTATCGTACTGGAGCACGTTCACTTTTTAGTAAAGGTTAATGTACTGAGAGTTGCGGCCGAAAGTGGGCCGCGATCAGAGTGCTTTGAAACGGTTGATAAAGATTTTGGTAGAAGTCTTTTGCACCTAACTCGCGAACTCAACAAGGTGAGGTACGAGCAAGTGGAAATTCCAGCGGCTCACGCAATGGCAATGGAAACTCCAGAGGCGCAGCGCCCCCCGCGGAACCAAAAATTGGTGCGGCGGTATTGGGATTCTCCGATTGAAGTTCACTAAGA
>JAYSYM010000614.1:0-8907 GCA_043727635.1 Bdellovibrionales bacterium
CGAAACAATATCTTCGAGTTTCACACTAATTGGAATTGCGACTGTAGTGATTTGATTAGCAGCAAGTTCCACTTTTTGATCGAAGATCCCAGACGCCAAATCTTTTTCGTTCACCGATAAGTTGTAGTTAAGCCTTCTCACTGTAGCTGCGACTGGATTTTTGTTGTCGACTTCGAGAATGACATCCAAGATTGCCGTCTTGAAGTCAGTGTTCTTGAGTCGAACATTTTTTAGCTTCACTTTCGGTGGATCTTTGAGCAAGGCAACGGTTGAGCAACCGCTGCCGGCAAAAATTAAAAAAGCTAATAGCAAAGCCTGAGCGATCTTCATTAGAAGAGTGCGTTGTTCGGTGTGCGCGGGAATGGAATGACATCACGAATGTTCGACATGCCAGTTAAGTACATCATCATGCGCTCAAAACCTAAGCCGAAGCCTGCATGCGGGAAACTTCCGTAACGGCGTAGATCTAAGTAGAAGCCGTAATCTTTTGGGTCAAGATTTGAGGCGCGCATGCGCTCTTCAAGAAGTTCCAAGTTATCTTCTCTTTGAGATCCACCAATAATTTCGCCAATGCCTGGCGCAAGTAAATCCATTGCTCGAACAGTTTTCCCGTCAGCGTTCATTTTCATATAGAACGATTTGATTTCTTTAGGGTAGTCAGTAACGAACACCGGTTTTTTGAAATGCTCTTCGGCTAAGTAGCGTTCGTGTTCGCTTTGAAGATCTGATCCCCAGTCACACTTGAACTCGAATTTCTTGCCTGATTTTTTCAAGAGCTCGATTGCCTCAGTGTAAGTGATCCGAGCAAACTCACTCTTCAATAAGTTGTTTAGTTTGTCGAACAGACCTTTTTCCACCCACTGATTGCAGAAGTCCATCTCTTCAGGGCACTGATCCATTACGTATTTGATAATGTATTTAATCATGTCTTCACCGAGATCCATATCGGCATCGAGATCAGCAAACGCAATCTCGGGTTCGATCATCCAAAACTCAGCCGCATGGCGAGAAGTATTTGAATTTTCAGCACGGAAAGTTGGGCCGAAAGTATAAATATTTTTGAAAGCCGCGCAGAATGTTTCGCCATTGAGCTGGCCGCTAACTGTAAGATTTGTCTCTTTACCAAAGAAGTCTTGCGTGAAATCGACAGCACCGTCAGGTTTTTTCGGAAGTTTATCGAGTTTCATTGTTGAGACTCGGAACATCTCTCCCGCACCTTCAGCATCTGAGCCGGTGATGATCGGGGTGTGAACTAAAACGAAATCGCGTTCTTGAAAAAATTTGTTAATCGCGAACGCAAGGACTGAGCGAATTCGAAACACCGCAGAAAAAGTATTTGAGCGAGCTCGCAAGTGAGCAATTTCGCGCAAGAACTCAAAACTGTGTCGCTTGTTCTGGAGTGGATATTCCGCGGACGCCTTCTGAACAACTTCAACGCTTGAAGCAAGTACCTCAAACTCCTGGCCAGCGCCCTGAGACTTAACTAACTTTCCGGTCACATAAATTGAGCTAGCGATAGAAAGCTTTGCGAGTTCTTCGAAGTTTGCAAGCTTAGCGTCGAACACCACCTGGACGCCTTTAAAAAACGTCCCGTCGTTAAGTTCGATGAAACCAAAACTTTTCTGATCGCGAATCTTTCTGACCCATCCTTCAAGACGAATCTCTTGATCAAGATGTTTCGCTGTCTCGCGATATAGGGCTCTAACTGACGCTGCTTTCATTTACGACCTTCCATGCCTGTGCTACGGAGGCCCAATTTACAAAACTCAGATCGGTTGGACAACTTAAAACCCGTCTGATTAAATGAGTCATGCCTGAGCTACCAGAGGTTGAGACAGTTCGACGGGGATTAGAGGACTTGTGGAAGAAAAAACCACGGATCGTCGACGTTAAGCTTAAGCGCAAGGACCTCCGTTTTCCCTTTCCCAAAAAGTTGAAGGAGAATCTTTGCGGTCGAGTCATCCTTGGAGTGCGCCGAAGGGCGAAGTATCTGCTGATTGATACGGACGATGGGGTGTTGCTTTCGCACCTTGGAATGACGGGAAGCTGGCGCGAAGTAAAAGTGGGTCAAGTCGATGTGTTCGCCGATGATCCTCACTCACATGTTGAATTAGTTTTAGACGACGGTCGAAAATTTATCTATCGAGATCCGCGACGCTTTGGAATGCTCGATTTCTTTGCTAAGGATAAGGAATCCAAGCACCCAAGGCTCAGAGAGCTCGGCCCTGAGCCACTCAATGTTGAATTTACCGATGATTATCTCTTCGGTAAATCGCGCAAACGCGCCGCTGCAATCAAAGTGTTCATCATGAACCAAGAAGTTGTCGTTGGAGTAGGCAACATTTATGCGAGTGAAGCGCTTTTTCGTGCTCGCATACGACCCACCAAGCTCGCCGGAAAAATTTCGAAAGAGGAGTCAGCCAAGCTTGTCGCTGCCATAAAGTCAGTTTTAGCTGAAGCAATTGCCGCCGGTGGTTCGACGATCCGCGATTACACACAAGCCGGTGGCGAAGAGGGAAGCTTTCAGGATGCTCATCAAGTTTACGAGCAAAAAGATGAACCTTGTCCTAACTGCGAAGCCCCAATTAAATCAAAAGTCATTGGCGGCCGAAGCACCTACTGGTGCTCAGTCTGCCAAAAATAACCTAGCTTGCAGAACCTAAAGCGATTTGTTTGTCGGGATTGAAGAACTCTGATGGGAACTTCATTCGAGGATCAAGCTTTTTGTCGACGAAGGCTGGGACGACACCTGTTGAGCGGTGGCCGTGTTCAGTCGAGAAGTTAAAGACATCAACGGTCTGATAGCCATGCTTGTCGGCCGCAACCACTTCAGTGATTTGAGTGATTCGACGTTTACCTTCAAAGTTTCGCTCGATCTGGATAACGAAATTAATCGTGTTCGCAATATCTTGCTTAATTACATCGTGAGGTAGCTCGGCACTCGAGCGAAGAATCATTGATTCAAGTCTTCGCAAAGCATCTTGAGTGGTATTTGCGTGAACAGTAGTCATCGATCCTGAGTGACCCGTGTTCATTGCCATTAGCATATCGAACGCTTCAGCACCGCGGCACTCTCCAATGATAATGCGATCTGGGCGCATGCGAAGCGCACCTTTTAAAAGATCCTTCATCTCAATTGGAGCTTCTGCACCGAGTGGCGGTCTTGTCTCAAGGCGAACATTGTTCGCAACTTGAACTTGGAGTTCAGGCGTATCCTCCATCGTAATTACTCGTTCTTTTTGTCCGATGAAGGAGGTGAGTACGCTCAGTAAAGTAGTTTTTCCGCTTCCTGTGCCACCGCTAACAATGACATTTTGTTTGCACATCACCAATTGGTGAAGAAAATAAACCATCTTGTCGTTAAGCGTGCCCTTAGCAATTAAATCTTTATACGAAACTGTCGAGTAGGAAGGCTTACGCACGGTGATTGATGTGCCGTCGACGGCAATTGGGTTCATAACAATTGTCAGTCGAGTTCCATCTGGAAACGCGCCTTCCATATACGGAATTCTGCGATTGAGTTCACGCCCGATCGCCACTGCAGCTGCTTGGGCGAATCGGTCAAGAGTCTCTTGATTTGGAAACTTAACGGGCGATTGTTCGATCACGCCTTTTCGTTCAACGAAGATAAGGTCCCAGCGATTAATCATAATTTCAGAAATGTCTGCGTCGTTGAGTAGTGCCCGAAGTGGTCCAGCCTCCGCTCGCCAATCGATTTTCGGGACGTTAGTTTGACTCATTAAAAGTTAATCCCCAACATGCCCAATCCAGTCCATGAATCACCCGCTGGCTTTACATTCGTATCAGGAATGTTTCGAGCTTCATCCGGGAAACTCACAAGTTGGTAGGCGCCTTGTAATCCGAAGTACATTTTGTTTTTCAACATAGGAATTTCGATTCCCGCGCCGAGATTGAAACCAAACGCTGAATCTTTCGCATAGGCACCACTTGTTACGTTGCGAAGCGAAATCGTGCGCTGAATCGTCGACATACCACCAAGAATATAAGGGTTTAAGCTAGCTAACCCTTTAGTTACGTTCTGAGTGTTAAAGTAATGCTTTAAGTTGAGTGAGATATCCGTAAGGCTCACGGTGCCGTCTACGTTGCCAGCACCAGAAGCCAACGGTGCCGACAATGCGTGCGAGCTACTTAAGAAGCCAATTTGCATTCCAAACCTGAGGTCGAAAAAGAAAGTAAGATTTAAACCGTAAATTCCGGCCGATGTGTAAGTCTGATTTAATTGTCCGGTGAAGCCTCGAAGTCCCGCTGTGAACCCGAGAGTTAACAAACGACCATTGCGGAAGAAGTTAAGGTCTTCTTCTTCCTCCATCGACTCTTCAAATTCGCTGTAGTCAGCGAATGGATCGTAAGCGTCGTCATCTTCGCTTTGAGCAATCAAAATGCCGCCATCGGGAAGCGCAACTGATGAGAGAAGTCGCGGGGAGCTTTGCGCTGCAGATACAGTGCTCATTAAAAGAATAGCAACGAGAGTTGCGGCGCTGGAATGTCGCAAAATCAAAATTCCCCCTCTAGAATCACGGTCTGCCTAAAGTCTACCGTATTATAGTAAGAGAGCAAGCCCAGGGCCAAGCTACGCCCAAGGGATTGCAGCCTAGAGCAGATCGGTGACGAAAGAATTGTCAGTGACCAAGGAGTTTGCAGGCCGTTACCCCTTGCCTCGACCTCTATCCAATGATTCACTCCTAGGACATGAGCACCGACTACAAAAGCGCCGGGGTTGACGTCGAGGCTGGTGACGCCTTCGTCGACTGGATTCAAAAGTCGCAGCCTGAACAATCACCTTTTGCCGATAAAATTATCTCTGGGGTCGGTGGCTTTGCGAGCATCTTTAAGCTCAATTTTCCTAAAATTAAAAACCCGTGTCTAGTGAGCGCAACCGACGGAGTCGGAACCAAAGTTAAATTGGCGGCTCAGTACGAAAACTATTCGGGCGTTGGACAAGATCTAGTCGCAATGTGCGTCAACGATTTAATTTGTTGCGGAGCTCAGCCACTTTTCTTCCTCGATTACTACGCGACCGGCAAGCTCGACATGAAAGCGGCGCAGGCATTTTTAAAATCAGTTCGCGATGCTTGTCACGAGTCGGGTTGCGCCTTGATCGGCGGAGAAACTGCCGAAATGCCTGGTGTGTATCACGAAAAAGATTTCGATTGCGCTGGGTTTGCAGTTGGAATCGTCGATGAACACGAAAGACTTGGACCGCATCGAGTGCATCTTGGTGATGAGTGTATTGGCGTTGCAAGCTCCGGCTTCCACTCAAATGGTTATTCATTGCTGAGAAAGCTTTTTGCTGACGACCTAGATGCCTGGAAAGATTTACTTCTCCGACCTACAAAACTTTACCCAAAGTTAGTGATGAGTCTGTATGAGGGAAGAAAGTTAAATGCGGTTGCTCACATTACCGGTGGCGGAATGGAAAATCTTCCGCGCGTTCTTCCGATTGGAACCGAAGTAAAGCTTAAGAACTGGGACTGGCCATCAGAGTTCACCGAAGTGCAAAAGCGTTCGGGCATGAGCAAGACTGAAATGCTAAAGACACTTAACTGCGGTATCGGTTTGGTATTAATCGTTGATCCGGGGTTAGCTCCAGAAGTTGAAGATGTTTGCAGCCAAATGGGCCATAAAACTTATCGAATCGGAACAGTCGACAGTGCTTCCGATCAACTAAAAGAGGCACAGGTTGTTTACTGAGAGATGGGCGATATTTATCTCTGGTCGCGGCTCAAATCTATCGTGTCTGTTAAATTGTCTGCAAAGCGAAAAAATTAAAGTCGTAGTGAGCACGTCGGAGAAAGCGCTCGGAGTTTTGCGCGCTCGTCGGGCGGGAATTCCAGTTCTTATCTTGCCGCGTCCAATTCAATGGGCCGAACTTGATACTGAGCTAAAGCGCCGTGGAATTAACCGAATCTTTCTTCTTGGATTCATGAGAGTGATCCCTGAGCAGTTTGTTGAGGCGTGGGAGCGCAGAATCGTCAATCTACACCCAAGTCTGCTGCCTAAATACCCAGGTCTCGACAGTATCGAGCGAAGTTTTGCAGAGCAGTCAGACATGGGAGTTACCGTTCACGAAGTGGTAGCTGAGGTCGACGCAGGGAAAACAATTTTGCAAAGACGCTGCTTGAGCTCTCAAGAGATACCGGAGTATTCTCTTTCAAACGCGGAATTTAGAGTTCACATCGACGAGCAACGCTTGGTTGAGGAGGCCTTCTTAAGATGGCGACGACATCCTTAGATCGAAAAGATGTTGTTATCGCGTCGGCCTACGGTAGAGGCCACTGGCTTGCCAGTCACTTAAGCGAACAAGGTTGGAACGTTTCCCTTCTCGATTTTACTAAAGCACTCGGACCATTCACGCCAGAAGATTACGAAGGCCCTTTCGGTCTACTCGAAACAGATCTCATTTCTGGATCACAGAAAAGTCACTGGTCGACTGAGTTGGGTACGAACTCAGTTGAGCAAATTCACAAAGGTTATACGATTTGGCTGAAAGACGGACCACTTGAGGGCGCAAGTCAGCTATCGACTTTTCACACTCAAGAGCGTTCACTTTCGCTTGCGGTTCGAAACTATCTTCATATGGTAGGTGACCTTTCGGATATTCGTTTGAAAACCGAACGAGCACAGCTTACTAAGCTTCCGTTCGAAAATTCATGGCTCGTTAGATTCATGCATCAGTTTCACTCGAATGAATATCGAGACCATGTTCACTCGCTTGATAGTGATCATGCGGCGCCATTTTTCTCGCGTTACTACGTTCGAAATTTAGAATCTGACTCTCACAAGAAAAGTCTTCAGACTCTGCGCGCGCTAAATGTGGAAGTGATTGAGGATCCAGAAATTATTTCTGCGAAGATCAATAGCGATGAGCAGGTTATCTTGAGTGCCAAACACGGTGAAGTTGAAACTCGCAGCTTCGTTTGGGGTCTGACGAGTTCTGAGACTGAAAAGGTCGCGAAGGAATTCTTTAAGTCTTATTATAGAAGTAAAAAGCTGTTTTCTCTGTGGCAGTGGCGCAAATTCATCGTTAGCTTTGAAGAGCAGCCCACCGAAGTGCCACAGTGTTTCGTTCTGCTCAATGATCCGCATTTACCATGGACTCATACGAATGCAGTGAGTGTTCGCACCACTAATGAATATTGGGTTTGCTGGATGAGATTACCTTCACACCAATCGAGTTCCGCTTATTTCGAGGAGCAAGCAAGTGAATTGCTCGCAGTGGTCAATCAGCGGTTGCCTTGGACCGAACCGACAGTGCGTTACTCTGGTGATTCGACTCCGGCTTGGCAAGTTTATGATCAGTCTGAAAAGAAAACTCTTAAGCAGAAGATTGCAAAAAACGTTTTAGTTAGCGGCCCCGAGCATTGGCGGGGCGTCGACCCGCTAAGTAAGTTTCTTGCTTATCGCGAGGTCTTAGCACAGCTCGAAGAAATTCGACGCGTTTGGGATGCTCGACAAGCGAAACGTGAGTTGAAGGAAGCACAACGGCTTCAGAAGCAAAAAGCCAAAGACGAAGGGAAGCGAAAGCACCATGATTGAGCGATACACGAGAGCAGAGATGGGTCGAGTTTGGGACCAAGAAAATCGCTTTGCTAAAATGCTCGAAGTTGAAATTGCAGTTGCGAAAGCTCAAGGTGTGTTGGGATTAATCCCTCAGGCAGCCGCTCGCGACATTCAGAAGAAATCCAAATTTAACGTAAAACGAATTTTAGAACTCGAGAAGACGACTAAGCACGACGTGATCGCATTTGTTTCAAATGTGGCAGAAAGTGTGGGCGAGCACGGTAGATACGTTCACTTCGGCTTAACTAGTTCCGACGCGCTTGATACGGCGATGAGTCTGTTGGTTCGAGATGCTGGAAAAGTTTTGCTTGGTTCTATCAAGCGACTGAAATCGGAGTTGGCGGCTCAAGTCGAAAAGCATGCCGATACAATTTGTGCAGGCCGAACACACGGAATGCATGCCGAACCTACAACGTTTGGTTTAAAGCTCGCAGGCTTTATGGCTGAGCTTGAGCGAAACGAAGAAAGATTTCAGCGTGCGCTTCAGCAGATGATGATCGGCAAACTCAGCGGCGCAGTTGGAACTTATTCAACGCAGACTGAAAAAGTTGAAGAGTTAGTTTGCGAATCGCTAAAGTTAGTTCCAGAAAAAATTGCGACTCAAGTGATTCCACGAGACCGTCATGCAGAACTTTTCTTCTCGCTTGCGTGTTTTGGTGCTGGGCTTGAGCGTCTGTCAGTTGAATTTCGTCACCTCCAAAGAACTGAAGTCGGAGAAGTTGTCGAAGGATTCAGTCCTGGTCAAAAAGGTTCTTCGGCAATGCCGCATAAGAAAAATCCAATTAGTGCAGAAAATCTCACTGGCTGCGCACGTCTCTTGCGAGCTTACTCACATGCGGCCCTAGAGGACGTAGCCCTCTGGCACGAACGAGACATCAGTCACTCAAGTGTTGAGCGAGTCATATTTCCAGATGCATTTATTTTGGCTGACTACGCTTGCGATCGAATGGCTGCTTTGCTCAAAGGTCTTTACGTAGATACAAAGCGAATGAAGCAAAACATGGAGCATTCGCAAGGTACGCTTTTCAGTTCACACTTATTACTTTCGCTCGTTGAAGCAGGAGCTAGTCGCGAGAATGCTTACAAAATCGTTCAGCGTTTAAGTCACTCGTTAAAAGCAGGTGAGCAACTCGAACTCAAAGCTCTGAAAGATAAAGAAGTGCTTGGGCATTTGAGCGCAAAAGAAATAAAAACTGTCTTTGCAGGAAAGCGACATCAAGCAAGTGCATCTCAAGTTTTAAGCCGTAGCGGCTACTTAAAAAAGAACAAACAGGGGAAGCGATGACCGAATACCGAAAAGGTGAGCTCGTTTACGAGGGGAAAGCC
>JAYSYM010000615.1:0-2888 GCA_043727635.1 Bdellovibrionales bacterium
GGGCTAACCAAGAAGACTCGTCCATCTTCGTCGAGCGCCCAGATTTGCTCGATTGGTACGGCAAGTGCTGGTGGAACGATATTGAATCTTCCGGCAAGCCTTACGAGCGCGATTGAGAATAAGTATTCTCTTTGACCTTGCGTGAGGTTCGGAAGAAATTTTGCCCATGCGACACCAACAAGTATTTGGTAACTATAAGCACCAGCATTTTTGTCTGTCGAAAATTTTAAGTCGCAGCCGCCGCTTGCTCCTGCAACATCTCCCCATCGACACGCTGTGTGTGCTGGGTCGAGTGGTTCTGAGTGGCGTGCTTCGTGAATCATGCTGAGTGCTGAGTCTAAGATGTCGTTTGAAAAGAATTTCCCGCCCAAGAATATATCGCCGCGATTGCTGTTAAAAGCGATCGTTGTTCGTTGATTGAAATCAACTTGCGTACTTCTTGCGTTTCTCTGAACGTACTTAAGAGGGTTGTCGAGTGCGTCTCGCATTGCTGCCCACTTCGGCGGATAATCTGCTTTAGCTTGGGCAATAAATTTTAGAACGCGGCCGAGCTTCGACATTTTTAAATTTGTACACGAGTGATCGAACTTGCCTTTGAAGTTCACAGAGATCGTGAGTTGATCGAACTCCTGTTGTGTTGGGCATTCGTAAAGTAGGGCTGTGTCTTTGTCGCCGTTATAGGTAGAGCTGAGTTCGGTTTGCTCTTGCTGTTGTGGTTGCGGCTGGTGCGGCTGAGAGATGTTTCCTGCTAGGAAACCGATGGCGGCACATGCTGTCGCGAGTACGAGTGAGGTTCTCATTCGTCACCTGCTAGAGTGCGTTCGATGAGTTCAGCATCTTTTTTCGTTGCTGTGTTTCTAGCTTTTGGATCAAGGTTGATTGCTAAGCGGTTTTGCTCTTCTTCGTTAAGGTCGTTGTTTTGTGAGAGAGTGTGGGCAGCTTCGCGCTGAAGCAACCATAATTGCGGTGTTTTGCTAGTTGCTTGTTTAGCTTCAGCAGCGGCGGCGAACTCAATGTACTCGAACAAAAATTCTTTTAGCTCTTCGTTGTTTTCTGTTTCTTTAATGTCGAGGGCTTTTAAAATCCCGAGTCGTGCAGTTGCTTCTTTTTCGAAGTTGGTCGGATCATCAAGCTTTGGAAGTGCCGAGAAAAGTCTCTGCTTGAGTGTCGGCAGTGCTGCTTGCCATTGAGTTTTGAATTCGTTTGAGTAAAGTGTTTCGAAAAGTTCTGAGTCTTGAAGGGTTGCGAGACGTTCTTTAAAAGTTAGTAGGATTTGGGTTTCTTCGGCATTTTGCTGTGAAGCTTGCTCCGTCGCCAGTAAATTGCTCGGATTTTGTTTGGCGGCTGTTGCTGCTGCCAAATCTGCGGTTGGTGATGCAGTTTTAACGTCGTGTTTGCCGTTGTTTTTACCGTCGTGCGATTTTGTCACAACGATAGCGGGCTGATTTCTCCCAACGAAGAAAAACAGAGTAGCAATGACTAGCCCGGCAAGTGCCTTTTTCATACAGTGCTTTTCGGAATTTCCCTTTAGTGTCTAAAACTTATGAAGCGTAACCAGACCAATGTCGCGTATGATTTTGGGATGATTTTGAAGGTCATGTTAGGGAGGAATTTTTATGAACGTCTTGCTGCTCGTCGGAAGTCTTAGAGCTGATTCTTACAACCGCAAAGTCGCTGACGCCTATGTTGAGTACAATTACTCGGTGCCTGGTGCTTTGAAAAATGCGTTTGATTGGATTTCGCGTGTACCGAAACAGCCTTTTGCCGGCAAGCCTGCTTCTGTGATCGGCGCATCGATGGGCAGCATCGGCACCGCACGCATGCAATATCACATGCGCCAAATCGGCGTTTTCTTAGATATGCAGTTCATGACTAAGCCCGAAATTATGGTCGGCAAAGTTCAGACTTTGATCGATGAGTCGGGGAAGCTGAGCGACGGCGCAACACTTGAACATTTGCGCGCGCACTTCTCGGCGTTTGCGAAATTCGCTTCGCGAACTATGGCATCCGCGCGGCCATCAGACTCTGCGCCGCTATCGACAAACGCATAAATTTCAGTGTTGTCACTTTGCGATTTGGCAGCCTATAAGCTGCGAAGTCTCGGAGTACCCAGCGGGTTGACCACACTGCGATCTCGCTGACCACTCTGTGACTTAGTTCTCGATGGGTAGGCCGGCTTGTTTCATAATCTTCAGCGCGTTGGTTGTTGGCGATGGGCCGTCGTGAAGTGAGTAGGAGAAATGCATTTGGTTGTCGCGGGCTTCGTCGCGGAAGTGGTAGTTGTGCACTTGCTTGCGGCCTTCGGCGATTTGCGTGAGCTCAAGGTCATGAGTGGTGATGAAGCCGATGGCCGGAGTGGTGAGCAAGTGCTTGATCACCGATTGTGAGCCGATGAGGCGCTCGCGGTTGTTGGTGCCGCGGAAGATTTCGTCGATCAAATATAAAACCGGAGGAGTGTGGTCCGCAGCAGCTAAAACTAATTTAAGGCGCTGAACTTCAGCGTAGAAATACGAGAAGCCTTGTTCGATCGAGTCACTCACGCGAATGCAGCTGCGCACGCGGTACGGGTAAGTGGTGAAGTTCGAAGCGAAAACCGGTGCGCCAATGTTGGCGAGCACTTGATTAATGCCGAGGGTGCGCAAGAACGTGGACTTGCCCGACATATTAGAGCCAGTAAGCAAAATCATTTTTTCGGTTATGCTGAAGCCGAAGTCGTTAGCTACGCGTTTGGTCTTATCGATTAAAGGATGGAAGAATTTCTCACCGTGCAGAACTTGCTCCGCACCAACCGAAGGAAAAATTCCAGTCTGGTCGGTTGTCAGAACTGCTAATGATGCAAGGGCTTCGACTTCTTCAAGTTCCGCGAAGAACTTCTCTAAATTTCTGCG
>JAYSYM010000616.1:0-2888 GCA_043727635.1 Bdellovibrionales bacterium
ATGAAAAAAGTGAATAAGAAGCGTGAAACCGTATTCCGCTATGACAATAAAGCAAACCTTGTGTTCGCTTCAAACACTGACGGACAAACAGTCGCTTTGACGTACGATCTGCGCGGAAGAATCGCTTCGATCACTGATCAGGCGAAAAAAGAAGTTCAGATTAAGTATGAAGAGCGAACCGGAAAACCTGCATCTATTACACGCCCGAGCGTGGGAACAATTCAGGTGAGCTATAAACCTAATGGAGAGATTCTAAAGGTTGATAGCAAAGAAGGCCCAACCGTTGCGGTTCAGGTTGCTTCAACGTTCAATAATTTGTTAGATATCATTGCTCCAGCGACTTCTGAGCTGAGCCTTTAAGAAGGGATTTTAGATGAAAAAATTAAATAAAGTATTCTTCTTAGTAGCGGCATCTCTAGTTGTTGGGTTCTCATCAGCGCACGCAGAAAACTGTTCTGCAGACGATGCAGATCCAGGCTGCTCAATTGGTCTTCCTGGCAATTTAGAGAATGATAGAGCAATGGTAGTACAGTCAGCTGATTGTACTGATTGCGTAATCAGCTCTCGCACTAGTGTGCAACGCAACTCACTCTTCGAAGCGCGCAGCTCGGCATCAGGCCAAGGTAGCGGCTCTGCTCCAGGCGTTGAACAATAGATTTCAGCTGTACTCATTCTTTACACCCTGGTGACGATCTTCAGTTTTAGTCACCAGGTTCGATCTCCCGCACGAGTCTCAAAACGAGACACTCTCCCCTAAGTACATGAATTTACACGATATTTTGATGGCAGAAACTAACCGCTGTCGCGGCACATAGTTCGCTATATAGACCTGTGAACAAGCTCGTTTCCCAGGAGGAAGCTATGAAGTCAGTATTAGCATTAATCGCGGCAGTTGCAGTTCTCGCGTCAGCTCAAGCAAGTTTCGCAGCTAGCTGTGCAGCTGGACACAAAAGCGGTCGCGGCCGTTTGATGGAGCCAACAGCAAAAGCCGTTGCAACAGTAAAAGCAGTTAAGACTGTTCGCTAAATAAAAAGGCCACTCATCTGAGCGGCCTCTATAAAATAATTTGCATCAGCGCTGTTGTCTGCAGCGCTATGTTTATTTTTAACGTTCAGCTGTAGAAGCTGAAATTGTTTCGCCCGTTCCTGCAACCCAGTCTTGAACGTACGCAACTCCATCTTTCATCACAGTGACTGCGCCAAAAGCTACTTTTCCTAAAGTGCGATGAATCGCTGATTCCTGAATCCATTCATGAGAGCGCTCTTCAATCGTCGCATCACCTATTCGAATCTGCATAACGACAACGAGTGCGAGTGTGAATAGGAATGTTTTTACAACAAAGAAAAAATCAGCCATTTTGTCCCCCTGACTTTTTAATAGCCTTCAACAAATCATCTTGAGTAAACGGTTTATTTAGGTAGCCGCAGCAGCCAGCATCCATTGCCTTTTGGACCATCGACTCTTGATCGACAGTTGAGAATGCGAGGATTTTTGCTTGCGGATTATTTTTCAGAATCTCGATAGCAGCTTCGATTCCATTTTTGCGCGGCATGATCATATCCATCAAAATCACATCAGGGTTTTTTGATTTCGCCATCGCCACAGCTTCTTCGCCATCACTGGCTTCGCCAACGAGTTCAATTGCAGAACCAACAACGGCTTGCTTTACGATCTCTCGAATGAATGGCGCATCATCAACGATTAGAAGCTTTAACATGCTTTGATTATAAGGCTGGAAGTGGCTCACACGAACTGTTTGGGGGTCGAGCTAGACCTAATCTCCAAACGTGCAGCCGATCTCGAAGAGAGTAGATGAGTTGCTAACAGAGACTCCAGTTGGAGTGATTCCAGAAACTGGATCGACACTGTTAGCCGTTCCTTCAAAGACGTTTTTTTCAATCTTGTGCGAGAAGCGCCAGAAGTAGGCGTTGCCGGAGTCGATGCGAATCACTCCGCCTATGCTTGCACCGAACGAATTAGTCTCATTCGAAGTTCCAGATCTCGCTGTTGACCGAGTGTCGAGTTCAAGGTGCCGAGCTTTTGGAAGCAAGCTTACGTCTGCCGTCCACATGTAACTTTTTGAAGTTGGAAATTCGAGTCCCGCTTTTACCTGCGCACCACTCGTGAGAAGTCGCTGTCTGAATTGCGAAGACGGGCTTGCGTTGAAACGATATTCTGACCAATCGATTCCGAGAATCAAAGCCGATGATTTAGGTTTGTTCGTAGCGAAATGTCTAAAGCGAACGCCGATATCGAACCAGTTGTGACCTGTTTTTACCTCGCGTGACTGATTAACTGAATCACTTACGCTGGCACCAAGGCTCGTCATGAATGAAGTGTGAAAACCAAATCGCTCGCTCAACCAAACGTTTGCATCGAGATGCGCACCCGGCGATGAGGTGTGATAAGAACGGAACCAATACGAACTATTCGAATCTGTGTAGATGTAAACGGGCGAGAGACTTAACTCAAGTATTGAATCTCTACGATCATAAGCCGCAGCTTTCTTTTTCTTTTCAATCGGCTCCGGAGGAGCGGCTGCAGCGGGAGTCGCAGTCGGCGAAGCTTGTATAACAATTGTTTCTTCGAGAATTGGTGTTGCTGTCGGGACTGGTAGAGCAACTGCGGTCGCAGTTGCCGTTGCTGTCGCCTCAACAACAACAACTTGCGGCGCTGGAGTTGGCGAAGCCTGCTTCTTCGGCGCAGACTTTGGTCTAACTGTGTAACGACCAGAATCTAATCGCTCGTCTCGACTAGACGGACGTTGAGTTGAATCAAGCAACATTCCCGAAGTCGGATCAATTTGCGCGAGAGCCACTGTAGGCAAATGAGCTAAGCCTAAAGCCAAAGCTAATGATGCTAAAAATGTTCTGCGAAAAGCTTCGGCG
>JAYSYM010000617.1:0-8819 GCA_043727635.1 Bdellovibrionales bacterium
ACTCAAAGCTCTCGAAAAAGACTTCAACGATAATGAGCAAGTAGCAGATGCTGCTCAAGAAGACGAAGCAACACCACTAGAAGACGCGATGATTGATGAAGAGATCGCCGCTCTTTCAAATAAATATATGAAAGCTGAAGGCGATGTTGATTCAGACGGCGACGAAGTCGGCGCCAGAGATGTTGCTTCAGTCGAGGATAAAGCTCCTCAACCAGCTAAACCAGAAGCGAAGGCTCCGCAAAAGTCATCGGGCAAAGCTCCCGCAGCTGTAAAGCCTGACGCTCCTGCGAAACAAGCTCCAGCTAAGAGTGCAAGCAATAGCGAGACTGCACCCATCCGTAAAGGTGTCGATCTTTCTGAAGTCAAAAAAGTTGCTGAGCGCGTAGCAAATAATGAAGCTCCAACTGTTGCACTTAAACAAACGAAGTCTGACAGCCGCAAGCCTGCAAGCCTTCCAAAAGTAGCAGCAGCAACTGCAGCGGTTGAATACACTGTGCAAGTGGCTTCGTACCCAGATGAGAAGGCCGCGCAAACTCACGCAGCTGAACTTGTTCAAAAAGGTTTTCCGGCTTACCCACTCGAAGCGACTATCAAAGGTAAAACTTGGTACCGTGTTAGCGTTGGAAGCTTTAAGACTCAAAAAGACGCCGCTGAATACCGCGGTCAATTGATCAAGCAAGCTAACGTGTCTTCAGCTATCGTTCAAAAACTCGATCGCTAAACGTCTCTTTAAAATTGTTAGAATTCCGAGCCCGCAGAAATGCGGGTTTTTTTATTGCTAAAGGCGGAAGCCAAACACCGTCACTGCAGAAGGTAGCACTCGCGGTTGGTAATTGTTCGACGTTGCTAAGCGCATCTCGAGCCAAATTGTGAGGTAGTCTCCGAGTTCAAAGCGAGCTCCACCCACTCCACCTAACTGAAGCTCGAAGGCGCCAGTATCCTCAGAGGATTGAGCGAAAAACTTCGTAGTCACTTTGTCTCGTTGCGCACCAACACCTGCGCCGACATATGGCTTAAACCATCCGCTCAGCAATAAGCGGTGATACCAAAGATCAATTTGTTGGTGCTGGCGCGACACACTTATCCCGCTTGCACCTGTCTCTTGTTTAAATAAACCAGCCTCGAGAAGAAGTTCGTTAGGACCGTGCTCAATTCCAAAGCGACCTAAGATTAAAGTTCGCGGCTCAAAGGTACGATTGTCATTAGACTTCTCGACTACGATTCCCGAACCACCGCTAATGATTCCTCTAGTTCGAACGACTACAGGCTTTTTTTTAAAAACTTTCACAGGCTTCGAGGGAGTAGGTTCTTGTGCGAACGCATCGATCGCGCAAAGAAGAAAGATGATCGCAAAAACTATTCGCATAGACCCGTGCTCTTATTCATTTTGCACGAGCACTCTTGAAGTCTTCGAGGAGAATTATTAGAACGCTTAATTTTATTTTTCGTCACTTGCTCTGCGCTAACGCCAAAAGAAGAGCAAGCTTGCGGAAGATCGTCACCGTCGCGCTTAAACTCCGACAATAACTCGCACGACTTTTTGCTCAGCCGCGAAGGCGCAAGATTACTTACAAACAATTCAGCAATTTTGTCAGTTGCGATGTCCTCTGACGTAAACTTTTGAATTACAACTTGCGAGAATTCGTTAAGCGCAGCAACCAATGCTTGCGCCGCCTCAACTCGCTCAACATAACTAGGCTTCCCATCGTAAACAGCCATTGTGAGCTCTCTGAAGAAGCGAGCGTACTGAGCGCCTACTTGATAATACATCCAACTCACATGAAGCTTTCCTTCGTGTTTAGTTATGCTGTCGATAAACACCTGTGGCTTCAATTCAGATGCTGAAGGTAAAGTTAAAAACTGCTTGTCGAGACGGCGACACTCACGAAGGCCACCGATCGAGCGACCAACGAAGTCAGTGTCATCAAGCTGCAACCACGCCCAGAAATCTGCCAAGCCTTCATTCGTTGCGCGAAGTAAGAATTCATTGAATTCGATCGAATCAATCTTCGGCTCAATGCCGCCAGGCTTGCTTTCAGACAAAACCTTTACCGGCTCAAGTGCCGCAAGTTCAGAGATATGACGATCAACTTTCAAACCTGCAATCGAAAGACGCTTCATCACGAGTTTGTCGAAGATCGAATGGAAATGTTCGTGAGTTAAAACTCCGCCGTTCAAACTTAACGGCAGCCCCTCACCAGTTTCGTCTTTGTATGGAAGAATCAAAATTGCATTTCGATTTCCATCAAAGAATGCGTTGTTGGTTCGTTCTTGCTTACTTAAGATTTCTGTTTCGATTGAAATTTGGATTGGCCAAGTCAAATAGCGATCAACACCCACTGCGCGATCGAATTCATAAACTCGCTCAAAGTGCGCATGAATCGAAGCACCCTGAAGTGAAACGAAATCGAGGGGAATTCGCACACCCTTCGTGCTTGTCATAAAACGACCAACTGCCAAAGGACCCGCAAGTGATCCGTTATCTTCGGCCGGAGTTACGAACAAACGAACGAGTGGGCTACTTAAAGATTCCGGATCCGAAAGTGACCTGATTGATACGTTCTGGAGTTCATATTTGCCACCCTCAGACCGCCACGGAATTTGATACTCAGAAGACTTATTAGAGTTAAACGGCGAGCTGCAAGCAGCGAGAAAAATCGCAGGGATTAAGATAAGTTGCCCGCTGAGAATGTGCTTCAATGACTGCTTCACAAATGCGCCCTACAAGTTTATAAACATTCCGACGTACGACCTTAAGTTCAAAGGCAGGCTTAATTTAACCTGATGCGTCATTACCCACAAGGCGGTTACCTCTCCCGATGGATGCGTTTGAAAAACTTTCTCGATCGTTAAATCCACCGCAGAAAGAGGCCATGAATGCCCTCACGGGACCCCTTTTAATTCTAGCTGGCGCAGGTTCCGGAAAAACGCGTGTTTTGACCTATCGAACAGCGAACCTGGTTGCGCAGGGTTTGGCGACTCCAATGGAGATAATGGCCGTCACTTTCACGAATAAGGCGGCTCGGGAGATGGAAGGCCGAATCCTTTCGCTTCTCCGAGAACTCGGCATTCCCGTGTATGGCCGCATGTGGATTTCAACCTTCCACTCGATCTGCGCCCGCATTCTTCGCGAACATATTCACTTACTCGAATTCAAACCGTTCTTCGGAATTTACGACAGCTCAGATCAGCTTTCGATGATCAAAAAAGTACTCACCGCTTTGAACATCGACGACAAGTCGTATCCAGCTAAAAGTTTTCAAGGCGCAATCAATCACGCGAAAACTGAAGGCTGGTCGCCAAGCGATATGGCGAAACGCAAACACATGTTCAATGATTACGTGATCAAAGTTTATGAGCGATACGAAATCGATATGAAGCGTGCAAACGCTCTCGACTTCGCAGATCTACTTTTGAAAACATTTGAACTCTTCGAAAGTTATCCGGCAGTACTCGAGGCCTATCAAAATCGATTTAGATTTTTAATGGTCGACGAGTATCAAGATACCAACCGCATTCAATACTTACTCGTTCAGAAACTTGCAGCTGCTCACCGCAATCTCTGCGTCGTCGGAGATGAAGACCAAAGTATTTATTCTTGGCGTGGCGCAGATATTTCAAACATTTTGAATTTCGAAAAAGATTTTCCCGAAGCGAAAGTCGTACGCCTTGAGCAAAACTATCGATCTACGCAGACAATCGTTAATGCTGCCACCAACGTAATTAAAAACAATACCGAGCGAAAAGATAAAACTCTCTTCACCGAAAACGATGCGGGAGAATTGATCCAAGTTCGCGAGGAAGCCAACGAATACGAAGAAGCTCGATACGTCGTAAAAGAAATTGAAGCGGCTATGAATGCAAGAGACAGCGATCTCAAATATTCAGAGATCGCAATTTTCTATCGGACTAATGCGCAATCTCGTGTACTTGAAGAACAACTTCGCACACGAAACGTTCCGTATAAGATCGTCGGTGGTGTTGGGTTCTACGAGCGCATGGAAATTAAAGACATGCTTGCTTACATGAAAGTCTGTCTAAATGCCGGAGACGATGTTTCATTAAGAAGAATCATCAACGTTCCGGCCCGTGGTATCGGTAAGACCACTATCGATAAGCTCGAGGAGTTTGCGAATACGAGAGGCTTAACCTTCATCGAAGCAATGGGCGAAATGATCGACGCTCGCGAGTATAACGCCGGAACTACGACCAAACTTCGCACCTTCTACAATATGATTGCTTCTCTCCAGCAGTTTGCTGACCAAAAGAATTTGCATGAGTTTTATCACGCAATCTTAGATAGCACTTCTTACGTCAATCGTTTGAAGGATGAAGACACGCCTGAAGCCGAGGCACGAATCGAGAACTTAGAAGAATTAGATAATGCGATCGCAAAATTTAGCGAAGAACGTGGCGAAGAAGCAACGCTGCAGACTTTCCTTGAAGAGATGTCTTTAATTTCTGACATCGATTCGATGGAAGAAAAAGATAACTCGGTCACACTCATGACTCTTCATATTTCAAAGGGTCTTGAGTTCCCTTATGCATTCATCGTTGGGATTGAAGAAAATCTCTTCCCGAGCGGCCGCTCAACCGAGAGTGATAACCCAACGGCGATCGAAGAAGAACGACGCCTAATGTACGTCGGAATGACTCGCGCTGAGAAAAAACTGTATCTCACTTATGCTCGCACCAGAAAAGTTTGGGGCTCAGAGCAGTTTAATCCTCCAAGTCGCTTCTTAAAAGAAATCCCGCAAGAGTTTATTGAGTTCCATTCATCCCTTGCGCGCCCTGGGTTTGTTCAGCGTGCACGCGATCGGCATGCCGACGGCACTGACGCTTACAAACCGCATCCGCTCATGAATAAGTCTTCTGAAGGCGCATCAATGCCAAACTACGAAGATTTCGGCGATGAAGAGTTCGATGACAATGGCTCGCAAGCATTCAAAAAAGGCCAGCGCGTCCGCCATCCAACTTACGGAGTTGGAAATATCTTAGATGCACAAGGCACTGGCGAAGACTTAAAGGTGTCAGTTGTCTTCGGCGACAAGACAGTTAAAAAATTCGTTGTGAAGTACGCGCGCTTGGAACGAGTCTGAAAGATTTCCTCGACGTCTTTTTACTATTCATCATTCCCTTCGGCGGAGGAATTCCTGCTGGAGTAATTCTCGCCGACAAACGCGGCCTACCTTGGTTTGAAATGGCAGGCCTGTATTTCCTCTCCGATTGTCTTCTCGCAATTTGTTTTGATCCGATCATGCACAAGGTTCGAAAGTCGCAGGCTTTCGCTCGCATCAATCCTCAGATCAAAACCGAATACCTGAAAAACATGGAGCGCTTCGGTTTTAGACCCAATATCTTTTCACTTATTATCTTTGCCTTCGGCTCAGATCCAATGACCGGAAGAATTGCGACATTCATCGTTGGCCACGGATTTCTCACTGGCTGGGCAATTACAATTGCTGGCGACATGATCTTCTTCGCAGTCGTCGCAGCCTCAACGCTTTGCTTAAATAGTCTTTTAGGCGATGGCACTCTCGCCGCGATCATCGTGATGCTAGTTCTTCTCGGCGGCCCCGCACTCTACAGGCGATGGCGAAATAAAATACTTCGCTGAAGCCAATCCCGTCCGAACTGCGGCGATTAACTGACCGTCACTGTGCACGAAGTCGTCTCGCTGCTCGGGCACGAATTATGAATGCCTGCGATTCTCATGCAAACAATTGATCGAGTTTGGATTCAGAAACGGATTTACATCGTCCGAACTCAAAAGGTGATGCTAAGTTCTGATCTTGCTCTGCTTTACGGTGTAGAGCCTCGAGCACTGATCCAGGCCGTCAAAAGAAACATAGAACGATTTCCAGAAGACTTCATGTTTCAGCTGACGGCTGAAGAGGCCGGCAACTTGAAATCACAAATTGTGATTTCAAGTTGGGGAGGCATTCGTTCTATGCCTCATGCATTCACAGAGCAGGGAATTGCTATGCTCTCTAGCGTTCTCCGGAGTTCCGTCGCGATCCAAATCAATATCGCGGTCATACGAGAATTTGTAGCTCTTCGAAGATTTCTAATTTCGCACCAAGAGCTCTCCATTCGAATAAATCGCTTAGAAGAAAAGTACGATAAGCATTTCAAAGCTGTTTTTGACGCTATTCGATCATTTGTTGCTTCCCCGGAAAAACCTAAAAAACGAATTGGCATCGCCCAGGAGAAGCCAAAGCTCGGTTGCGACTTACGGAATCCATCGTCGCAGAGAGAAAAAATTCTTTAGTTTCGTCGAGCACAGTTGGCCATTCACCAAATGACGGCATCACCGCCGGTCCATAAAATGTTCGCAAGCCTGAAAACTTCAGTATGGCTAAATGCAGAGATGTCACATCGCTATAGCCACAGATTACTTTTTGACTCTGGCGAATTTCATCAAAGTCTAAGAATGGAATCATACTCGCGGAACAAATACCGCCGATTGTTGAAACAAGCGCGTGTACTTTTGGATTGCGAATTAAAGACATGAACTCCGCAGCGCGCTCTTTCGGACCAGCAGTTCTGCAACCTTCACTTCGGCAACTCTTAGTCACCTCACCCTCGATGACTTCAAAACCAAGTTCGCGAAGAACGTTTAACCCGTGTAGATATTTTTCTCGATACAAAACGTTCGCTGGAACAGAGGGAGTGAAAACGCCTATCCCCGCTCCAGTAACTAATTTTTTAGCGTAGAGATTTGGTCGACTCACAACTTTGCCCTTTTGAGCGATTCCCACTCCTCAAAGTAAACCTCAGCGTCGATTGGTTTGATAATCGATGACGATGCTGGGCTCACATACTGCGAGCGCTGTCCGTCCCAACCCTCATACACACGAGTTTCGATATCCCCATTCCACGTGCGCTCGATTTCAAAATTAGGAGTAAGCCCTGCTTTTCCGCCACCCTCAGGAATATCCAACGAGAGATTCGGCATCGCGAGTCCACTCAGGTTTCCCCAAAGTTCTCGCTGAATCGAAAGCGAATCTTCGACTGAAGTTCGCAAGTGATCCGTTCCGAATGAAGGATCGCACTGAAACATGTAGTAAGGTTTAACTCGCAGATACATTAGCCTGCGAGACAACGCAGAGATTACGGCTGCGTGATTGTTCACACCGTTTAACAAGACCAACTGATTGAAGGTTGGAATCCCTGCATCCACCATTCGAGTTAGCGCAGCTGCGGCTTCAGCAGTTACTTCACGCGGATGATTGAAGTGAGTCATCATGAAAACTGGATGATGCTTCTTGATCACCGACACTAATTCATCAGTAATACGCATCGGACACACCACCGGCATGCGCGAGCCAATGCGAATAATTTCGATGTGCTCAATCGAACGAAGATCAGTCAAAACTTTATCTAACACCGAATCACTTAATGTCAGCGGATCTCCGCCCGACAAAATTACTTCGCGCAATCCGGTTTTAGATTTTAAGTAAGACAATGCCTGATCGTACTCAGTTGATCGAACAAACGATTGATCCGTTGCTGTGAAATGTTTGCGAGTGCAGTAGCGGCAGTACACACTGCAAAAATCAGTCACCAAAAATAAACAGCGATCCGGATAACGATGAATCACTCGCGGAGCTGGGTTGTTCGCACGCTCTCCCAAAGGATCAAGCATTTGTTGAATTCCGGGCTGAAGCTCCCGCACTGTCGGAACTAAAATTTTTCGAATTGGATCGTGAGGATTATCGCCCGAAGCAAGGCTTGCGTAATACGGCGTGCAGCGAATTTGAAACTCAGGTTTCTCAAAACCAAAACGCTCTTCATCAGTGAGCTGAAATGCCTTTTCGAAATCACCCAAAGTAGAGAGCGATGAACGAACTTGCCACTTCCAATCAAACCAATTCGATTGATCAGCAAGCGCAGTCTTAATAGGTGCAGATTCAAACTTTAGCTTCATATTCTCCGTCGACTCATAATCTAACGCAGTATTGCTACCGTTTGGTAGCAGCTACCGTTGGGTGTCTTTTCTCGCTCTGGGTCTCTACATTTTTGACAGAGCTAAGTGCGTGATAACAGGTGCACTCAGCTTCGTGCAATCAATTCACCGTTAGCAGCGAATACACGCGTCGAACTTCTAATCACAATCTCATATTGATAATCGCTGGTAAAATCAAGCTGTTAGCACAATTGCGGAGAAGCGCCACTTGGAACGAAAAGTGGATTGTATTCGAGTGGGCCCGTATTGGGTCCACGCCGCAAGAGGCGGCTTGAACGAGGAGGATATATGAAACGATTATGCTTAAGCCGGGAAGGGACCTTAAAAGGTCTTCTACTAATGGCTCTAGTTGCTAACTTAACGTGGGAACCACTCGCTAGACACTTTAGCGAAATGGAACTTTCATCTTCACAAGCAGCGCGCTTAGATTGCACAGGCAAAGATAAAGCCAATGCAAGCTGTAAGCCTGTTTCAGCAAGCGATCGCGAAAAGATGGTTGAAGAAGCCGCTCGTATCAGAGCTGAAGTTGGCGCAAAAACTGGCGGCAAAATCACTGCTGCTCCAAAAGTCACAACACAAACTGAAGCAAAAGTTAGTGAAGCTTGTGAAGACTGCATGACTGCAGAAGACCAAGCTAAGATCACAAAGTTGAAAGCTGAGATTGATGCGATCTCTAAGAAGACGGCATCAACTGAAACTTCAACTAGCTCGACAACTGAATATAGAGACACGAAAGTGACAGTTGCCCGAATCGCAAACTGTGAAATCGCTGAAGACGGCGATGGTCTTACTGATATGGAAGAACTTAAGTGCCAAACTAAACTTTTGGCTTCGCTAAAAGCGAAAGGCG
>JAYSYM010000618.1:0-8808 GCA_043727635.1 Bdellovibrionales bacterium
TAGACGTAGGCATCTCAACCGGTGGATTCACCGATTGCTTACTCAAGCATGGGGCAACGAAGGTCATCGGCGTCGATGTCGGCCACGATCAACTTGCCTCATCACTCAAGAGGGATTCACGAGTCATTTGTCTAGAAGGGATCAACGCACGGGAGCTAAGTGCCGCGACGCTACTGGCTTCATCAGCCGGTTCAGGTGACAATACCTCCTTCGACATCATCGTCGTGGATGTATCATTTATTTCACTGACGCTGATTTTGCCGAGGCTGCCTGAGCTACTAAAACAAAACGGAAAAGTTTTAGCACTTGTGAAGCCGCAGTTCGAAGTTGGTGCTTCGAATCTTGGTAAGGGTGGAATCGTGAAAGATCCATCGCTGTACCGCGGAGTTGAAGAGAAAATTCGCGCAACTTGCGCTGACATCGGAATCAAAGTGGAGGATTACTTTGAAAGCTCAATCGAAGGTGGCGACGGTAACAAAGAATTTTTTGTTTACGGTGGTCGCATTTAGTTTTTTAACAGCCTGCCAGACGGTAAGGAAGCCGACACCTCGGCCAATTCCTGCTCCCAATGATCCAGTGATCACTGGTTCACCACAACAACAGCCTCAAGCAACTCCAACTCCCGAAGATTTTCTTTACCGAAAAGCTCCGAAGGTTGGTTTGATTTTAGGTCCTGGTGGAATGAGAGCGTTTGCTCACGTTGGTGTGTTAAAAGAATTCGCTCGCGCAAAGATTCCGATCGAAGCGATTGCGGGATTAGAGTGGGGAGCGTTGTTTGCCGGAATTTATTCGCAGCAAGGGCAAGTGAACGACGTTGAGTGGAAAGCGCTTCAAATTAAAGAATCAGATGTGCCCGGCAAAGCTTGGCTGAGTGCTCGAATAAAGCCTGAGCCAATCTCAATTTTGAATAACTACTTAACTACCTCAGTCGGAACGAACGGTTTAGAAAAATCAAAAATTCCGTTCTCGTGTCCTGCGGCGAATATTCGAGATAACAAAGTCACGTGGCTCTCGCGCGGTTCGATGCGAGATGCCATGTCAAAATGCATTCCGTACTTACCGTATTTCGCAGACAATAATGGCTATCTTGCCTCGCCATTTGCAATAGAAGAAGCCGCCGCCTACTTGCGATCGAAGGGTGCTCAGCTCATCATCTTCGTGAATGTACTTTCTGAAGGTGCACTCTTTCCAAATCGATTGGTATCAGAGTATTATGCCGAGAACGTTCTCTGGAGCGAGGCTCGCAGGCACTTATCGAAAAAACAAATCACAGGCGTGAATGTTATAATTCCGGTTGCGACGGGTGATAAGAGCTTACTTGATTTCGATCAGAGAAAATTCTTTATCGATGCCGGTTCGCGATCGGCACGCGATCAAGTTAATAGTTTGGGATCGCAATACGGCTTTTAAAGTTTTTTTAGGGAGTAAGATGCGTAAGCCAAGTCATGACATGGAAATTTTTAAACAGCGTCGGGCAAAGATTGCAGCACAAGCGGCAGGATCAGCGATCATCGTTCCTTCGCACCCAGAATATATTCGTAATAATGACGTTCACTATGCTCATAGGCAAGACAGCAATCTTTTCTACCTCACTGGTTTTGAAGAAGCAGAAGCAATTTTAGTGATGCGTCCTGGGTTGAAGCCAGAATCAGTTTTGTTCGTTCGCCCTAAAGATGAAGTTCGTGAAACGTGGGATGGATTCCGCTACGGAGCACAAGGTGCTCAGAGCAATTTTCAAGTTGATCAGTGCTATCACATTGATGAGTTCGACAAACAGATTGTTGAGTTATTGAAGCCCGTTGATCGTGTTTACTATCGCTGGAATATCAATCGTGATTGGGATGAGAGACTCCTCTCAACTCTTGATAAAGTTCGATTGTCGAACGGCCGAAGTGGTGCTGGCCATCTACCTGTTCATGATTCATGGGCATTAATTGGCGAGCAGCGTTTAAGAAAAGAAGACTACGAAATAAAGCAGATGCGCGAAGCCGCCCAAATTTCTGCCGAGGCTCACTGCGAGGCTATGCGTTTCGTAAAACCAGGCGTCTCTGAGAATCAGGTACAAGGGGTGCTCACCGCCGTCGCATACTTGAAGGGTGCGACACGCGAGGGTTACTACCCAATCGTTGCAAGCGGAGCGAGTTCGACGACACTGCATTACAATTTCAACGATCAGCCCTGCAAAGATGGCGATCTTCTTTTGATCGATGCTGGTTATGAGAAAAATTATTACACTGGCGACATCACTCGCACCTTTCCAGTAAACGGAAAGTATTCTCCAGCGCAGCGCCGTGTTTATGAAGCTGTGCTAAATGTGCAGAACCAAATTCTCGCAATGATTAAGCCTGGTGTTCAGTTTACTAAGCTGCAAGACACGGCGATTGATCTTTTGACTCAAGCAATGCTCGACTTAAAACTTCTAAGCGGTGACAAGCAAAAGCTAATCGACTCACTTGAGTTCAAAAAGTATTACATGCACGGAGTAAGTCACTGGCTGGGCATGGATGTTCACGATGTCGGACAGTACAAGCGCCGCGGCGAATCGGTACTACTCGAAGAGCGAATGGCATTCACAGTTGAGCCGGGTCTCTACATTCCACTTAGCGATACATCAGCACCTGCTGAGTACCGAGGAATTGGCATTCGAATCGAAGAGGATGTCGTCGTCACAAAAACTGGCGTGGATGTTCTAACTACGGGTGTCCCGAGAGACGTTGAAGCAATTGAAAAGCTCATGCAAGAGCCGAGCGTTTTCGACAAGTACGTAAGCTAATTATTTCACAGCTTTATTATTAGTTTCTTTAAAGCCGCTCTTGAGCGGCTTTGCTTTAAGCGACTCCAGATTATCGATATCGCAATATCTTTTCGGTGCATCGCCTATACAACCCATCTGTGCTCGAATTTTCGGGTGAACCAGCAGTAAGCCATTGATTCGATCTCTCGATTTTGGGTGCTGACTCCCGTCGTTGCGAGTCTCGCGACAAGTCGCACGAAGAGTGTTTGAGAAGCCACGCTGCTTTTGCTTCTTCGTTAATTTCTCAAAGTAGCTTTCCGAATAGTCTGCCAAGACTTCAGCAGCGAACCAATCGGGCACAGCCTCGATGAGTTCATCACCGCCACACAATCTCTGTGTATCGTTGTAAACTAGAGACTCCGTTGAACTGATTGGCATCGGAGTGTCGTCTCGCAAGTGTTTAGCGCCAACTGAATGCTTTGATCTCAAGCAGCTAAGAAAGTTCTTTCGCAAGTAAGTATCCTCAACCTCGGCATTGCTCTTTCTCTGCGTAAACGGAGCAATACTGCTTCCATCCGAAAACTGACAAGGATCAATCGAGTGGCTAAGTTCGTGAGCAATAGTGTGAACGATATTAAACTCGCTGTCAGAAGCTCTAAAATAACCTAGGCAAAATTTGAAAGAGTTTTTCGCAGGATTATAGAAGGCGTTGGGGAGAAACGCCGGTGCAATGCCGGTAGTGTCTGTGACTTCAGAACAATCGCTTCCATCGTACTTAGTTGCTTCTATCTTTTCCAGCATACGTGTCTTTTCAGCTGGTTTGATCGACATCGAGCGAATTCGAGATTTCAAAAGTTCTTTTGTCTTAGGAAAGATCTCTTTTTCTACCTTCGTTAGCAAAGCGCTTGGCACTAGTGATTTTTGTTCCTCAGCAATTCTGCTAACGACTGACAAATAGCGTTCATCGATCATAAGTTTGCCGGTAGCGAACGAATCACCAGAAAAGAAAGAGGCATCACTCATCACTTCAGGGCCAAACTCCTTGAGTTTGTAGCTTTCAATCATTCGATCAACGATGAGCGAGATACAGTTGCGGTTATTGTTTGGGGGTTTACAAGCATTCTCATCTTCGAAATTGTAAGCCTGAATTGCGAGGGCTCTTAGTTCTGCGCCATATGTGCCACTGATTAGAAATTTAAAATCTGAAACCAATCTTGGGCGAATCCGAGCGATCTCTGCGTTTACAAAACCAAGTGGGTCAATCAACTTAGTTTTTCCAGTGCCATCGCTCGGTTCGCCCTTGGCACACGTGTGAGCAGCTAAATCAGAACAAATCGAAACTGCATAGCTTCGGTGACTGATGATTAATAGCAGGCTCAACAATACAAATTTCATAATTCCTTACATGAACAACATTAGATTCGAAAGTTCCATGAGCTTTGTTGCTACTGGTGTTTTAGAATCAATACAGCCGTAGGTTTGCGTTTCTTTTGCTTCGTTGACGGAGAAACTCAGTTCAATGTGTTTGCGACGACATAAAGACTTGTCATTCGACTTTTCTTTCGACGCAGCGGTGGCAAGTTTTACCGCGTGATCGATATTGCCGCGAAGTGTAGTTTTCTTTCGACCATTAACGACCACGTTCAGCTTCCTAGTGTCAGGAATTTCAAAAACAGTCTGCTTCTCGCCAAAACTTACGGTGAGCTTCATCTTTGTCACCTGAGTTGCGGCCTGTACTGTCGTTGAACAAACTAAGAAGGCGCCGATGATAATTAAATATTTCATTGTCGAGCCTCGCTAGCTTCAGAAGTTCGTGGAGTTGATCGTTGCTGAGGAGTACTGATTAACGAAGCTGGATTTTGAACATCGCAATAGCGTTTGCCAGGCAAATCTTTCGGGCAGCCCATCAACTCGCGCAATTTTGGTTGAACAAGGTAGATCGAATCAATTCTTCGAACCGTTGGAGCATGTGGATCGTCTTTCGGTCTGTCATGATTAAAGTCAGCACTACAAAATGATCGAAGGACATTGGCCATTCCAGACTGAACTTGTGCTTGCGAAAGTGATGTCTTAAGTTTTGAGTTTCGATGCGGAATGTATGCCGCCAAAGTTTCTGCGGCAAACCAGTCGGCGACACTCTCGTTAATTTGGTCAGCCTGACAAAATCGATTGAAGCCGTTGGCCACCATGATTTCAGAATCTCTTGGAGGATCAAGAGGGCGCTCCGACCTTGCTCCGATCGAAGTCGGAGATCTCAAGCAGCTGATAAAATCTTTACGCAAATATCGATCTTCGATAGCTTTGTCCGAGTCAGCTTCTGACATTGCACGGAATTCTCCACCATTGACGTCTCCGCCAAGTTTGCACGGATCAATTGAGTGCGCGAGCTCGTGAGCGATCATCGAAGCAAGATCAAATTCACTTGTCGAATAGCGAAGATAAGCAGGGCAAATTGAGATCGTCTGCGAATTTGTGCCTGAACTCTCAGTGTATGAAGCGTTCGGGTAGAGGGCTTGCAGAAGTTGAGAGCTGTAATCAACGCTGGTTCGGCCACATTGAACGGCGCCGAATTTGATGTTTGCGACCTTTCGCTCAAGTTCAGATTTGGTTGGCTCGTCGATCGGAAGTTCTCGAATTCGCTGGCGTAGTAAATTTTGAACAGTCGGGAAAATTTCTTTTTCAACTTTGCTTATTAGCTCATTAGGAATGGTCCCGACTGTACTGCGGGTGATTGAACTCGCGGCGTCTTTGAACATTCTATTTTGTACCAGCTGGAGAGCTTCTTCCGCACTAAATTGTATTCGTAAATCTTCTTTTTCATATAAAGATCCAAGAGCCGGGTCATCTTCTGTAGTGGTGTACAAAGAACTCAAGCAATTCACTAGTTGGTTTTCATCTCGGGATTCGATGCGACAAGCGGCCATTATCTGTGGAATCAACGCTTGTCCCGCTGGCGTAGTCAGCAATTGTTGAAAGGTCCGACGAATCGTTGGCTTCATCTTTTCGCGTTCACTTGCTGCGAAAGCACTGCTATCCGAAACTAATGTTGAGCCCGTTCCATCATTTCGAACGCCCTCAGTGCAAGTGGCCGCACTTAACTTCGAGCAAATTGGCGGAGCCGCGAAAGAAACTGAAGATAGAATGAGAGAGATGAAACCACTCAGAATCATTCAATTATTATCTAATTATTCGCGCTTAAGAGGGAGTCGCAACGAGGTCGAGGCTAGGCGGTTAAAGACCTAAGTCTTTTTTCCACGCTAGTTCTCTGTCGATGTGCGCCTGCACTTTCTTGAATTCCTCGTGTTTTCGAGCATCGCTCCAACCAAGTTCAGCCTGGAAAACTGCGCCAATAGTAGGAAGCAGACTTACGCCGTGATCTCGGTATGATAAGAATAGTGGTGCTCGACGAGTATAAAAATCAACAAGTGTCATACACATTGTATTACGAATCGCATGCGAGGCTTCAACAGCCTGATATTTTTGTTGGTCATCACCATTGTGAAGATAAGCAGCGCCAGCTTTCAAAATATCCCAAGCTTCCTCACCGTGTCGTTCAACTAATCGAGTTGCAGCATCTTCGCCAATTCCAAAAGCCGCGCCATACTGTTTTGCTAGTCGCAAGTTTTGCTCAAGCTTTTCCACAGTAGCTTTTGAATTGAGCGGCTGATCCGTGTGGTTGTGCGCAAATTTGAGCTGTTGCTCGAGCGGATAAGCTTCGAGCGCTGCTTCGATTGTTTGTTCGGCCATCAATCGATAAGTCGTATACTTTCCACCCGCTACAAAAGTTACATTGCGATGGTCGCGGTAGATTAAGTGTTCACGACTCGTCTTGCTCTCGGTAGCTGATCCGTCATCAACCAAAGGACGCACACCTGCATAAGTTGCGATGATATCTTCTGCGGTTAACTTTGCTCCCGGAAAATATTCTCCAGCTACTTTAAGTAAATAGCGAACGTCGTCAGCAGTCGCGCGCACTTCACTTGGATCTTCTTTAAAATCAGTGTCTGTAGTGCCGATGATGATCATTTCGTGTCTCGGAATGCCGAAAACGATTCGCTTACCTTCGGCCATCACAACCGCTTGCGGCAAGTTGAGACGATTGCGATCAAAAGTTAAATGAACACCTTTTGATGGGCGAAGAACTTTTTTCCAGTCGGTGAAAATGCTCGATGCGACGGTATCAGTCCACGGACCAACACTCGTAATAAAATGCTTTCCCCTAATCGTAATCTGCTCGCCAGTTAACTGGTCAGAGCAAACTAGCGCACGAACTTGAGCGCCCTCAAAAATTGCACCCGTAGCTTTCACGTAGTTGGCGCAAACGGCGCCTAGTTCATTCGCTGAACGCAAAGTTTCGATCGTTAGTCGATCGTCATCCATATAGGCATCTGAGTAAACATACGATCCGAGAAGATCTTTCGATTTCAAAAGAGGCAGTCTTGCCATCGAGTCATCTTTACTCAGGCGTTCGTGCATTTCGGGAGCTTCAAACATTGAAAGCGCATCGTAAAGCCACATGCCGAGGCTCATCTTAAACATTCCGACGCGTCCACCTTTGTAGAGTGGCAAAACGAATCGAAGCGGATGAACCAAGTGCGGAGCAATTTCGAAAAGTAATCGGCGCTCTGACAACGCTTCGAATACTAATCCGAACTCTAAATTTTCAAGATATCGAATTCCGCCGTGAATTAGCTTCGAAGATCGTGAGCTTGTGCCTTGCGCGAAGTCTTGCATTTCGACAAGTGCTACTGACATTCCTCGAGAAGCTGCATCGCGAGCCGCACCGGCGCCAGTAATTCCGCCACCGATGATGACTAAATCGAATTCCTGTTCGCGAAACTTCTTCAAATTTTCAGAACGAGTCTGACTTGAGAACGCCATCGGTTAACCTTTCGTCGTCTTTACTTCGAGTACTTTTTCTTCCACAAGTGTCGGTTTCCAAACTTTCAACGCAGTTTCGAAATCAGATGAAAATAAAACTCTTTGCATATGCTTTTCACGCGCAACTTTTACTGCGATCTCGATGAGTCCTGCAGCAACTGCCGAGTTTTGGCTTTCAAGATGCTCGACCCAGACAGTTTGTGTTTGGCCGCGAAAGTGAATGAACGGTTGGGCCATAAAGTATCCTGCAAAACTTCCGTTTAACTCGGCGATAAAGCTCCAGCCAGTCTTGAAGTAATGCGTAATCGCCTCGTTGCGCCAGCGAACTTTCCACATCGCCATCATGCGGTCCATCTCGGGAAGATTTTTATCAAACCTCTCGTCTGAGAATGCAAAAGCACGATCTACATCGTTTATAGTCGCGACTCGATATTGAATTTCACTAGAAATACTCACAGCCGAATCATACGAATTGTCACAAACATCGTCATCAGGAATACTGGTGTCGATGAAACAACTAAGTAAAGGTCCGCTTTCGCAATTTTCGCCCGAGTTCAAAAAAACGCTGTTCGCTAAAATCGACCAGGCGCTTGCTGAAGGTGCGGCACCGATCGCCGCCTTCGACGCAGATGGAACTCTTTGGGATACTGATATAGGCGAAAACTTCTTTGATTACGAAATTGAGAACTGCAACTTAGAAGCGTTAAAGAAAGTCGACGACCCTTGGGCCTACTACAATGCCAATAAAGTTCCCGATCCACGAGTCGGCTACGCTTGGCTTGCGCAGATCAACAAGGGCTATCCGTTGAGCCAAGTTCAGAAATGGGCGAAACAAGCGGTCGATTCGATTCACCCGGTTCCGGTTCTTGAATCGATGAAAGAGCTCGTTGAGTTTTTAAAATTTCGCAAAGTCGAAGTCTTTATTGTTACTGCTTCCGTGAAATGGGCAGTTGAACCAGCTGCAAGTTTGGTGGGCATAGACTTCGATCATGTACTCGGAATCACGACTAAGGTCCTGGATACTCAGGTAACTGACACAGTTGAGTATCCAATTACGTGGCGCGACGGCAAGGCTGAAGCACTCTTAAAGCGCACAAATAATATTCGACCAGTGCTTGCTGCGGGAAATACTTACGGCGACATCGCACTCATCAAAACTGCTACTCACGTTAATTTAGCAGTCTCAACTCAAG
>JAYSYM010000619.1:0-8803 GCA_043727635.1 Bdellovibrionales bacterium
CAACAGTTCTATCTTCAGCGGTTTCAGTTGCACAGACTGATCCTGCGTACGATCGCGCGCGAGTTACATTTGAACGCACAAACGTGAGCGAACTATCGACAACGGTCTACGATGCCAACGGCAGAATCATGGGTCGTTTCTTTCGTACGCCAATCGAAATTCCGATCGATGACAAAACAATCGTAGCTTCGATTGCTCCCAATGGCAGGCGTATCATGCATGACGTTCTTTCTCGAGGAACAATCATAAGAAATACTCCTAATGGGCAAATGGTTCGAATCCTGGTCAACCGCTATGATGGCTATCAAGCGGATCGTTCAGCAAATCCGTACGGAGTTGGAAATAGTCTCAACACACCAACTGGTGAAATGTATATTCCACTTGTTGATCTGATTAATCTTCGGGCGGTGGGTTTAACCGCAGGTAACACAGCAAGAAATAATCCAAACTACGCTCGGTTCTTAAATGCAGTTACCGAACCGTCGGGAAACTTCGTGCGACTTGGGAATGACCCACACGATGAAGTGTTCACAACTCCAGCTCCACAAGTGAATCCAAATCAATTTAAAATTTATCCTCCAACTTGTGATTGCCTTGGTAAATGCGTAATTACTTCGACGTTTGGTGCTCGCAAAGCTCCTACGAGTGGCGCTTCGACAGATCACCGTGCAGTTGATATTGCATCAGGGACAGGAACAAAGCTTGTTGCTCCCGATAAGGTAGAAATTGTTTCGAATGGTTGGTTAGACGGCTACGGCTGGCGAACAGTCATGAAGAGTCTTACGTACACGAATCCGCAGATGTACTATGCGTTCAATCATCAAGTGTCTAAGCCACCGGCGATACCTGGAAAAAGATTTGAAGCGGGTGAAGAACTTGGAAAGATGGGAACTACCGGTCGATCTACCGGAACACATTTACACTTCGAAGTTTATCGAGCGAGTTTAGATAAGAGTAGCCGAATCGATCCGCTGCCTGTGATTAAGATGAACATGCAGGGGCTCACAAAGACTAGCACTGAGATCATCAACCACTCGTGCACTAACCTTCGAGCAAGAATCCGCGGTGGCCCTAGCTTACCTGGCGGAAGTTGGAACAATCCCGCGCGCCGTTAACACATGTGCCTGTGGCTGCTTTTACATAATTCGTGACACGACTTGAGCGAACATACAGAACGTGGCGAAGCTAAGCACGGCCGCGTATAAAACTTTTTGCGCATTGGAAACACGTACAGCTGAGCGCATTTTTTCTCCTCTTAATGTTGATGCGACCCTTCGGGTCGACTTATTTAGCGATTGATCTCGCTCCCTAAATTTATCGGGTCCAGTTAGACCTAAGTTGAGAGCAATTGTGAGACTTTCCGAACTTTTCTTAGGCTTGGTTTATTTACACCGAGGGAACAAATCTAGAGGGTAACTAACTGATTTCACTAGCTAACAATTGGGATGCCCTTCGAGGCGATTGTCTCAATCTTGTAATCGTCGAGAGGAACTGTTAGGTTCCCGTCCAGTGCATTCGTAGACGATCGCGTAGGGCGTAAGCCTCAACGAGGAAAGTCCGGACTCCGTAGAAGAGCGCAGGGGTTAACGACCCCCCACCGCAAGGTGAGGAACAGTGGAACAGAGAGAATGTCCAGGGCTATAGCTTAAGCTGGGAACGGGAAGCTTAAGAAGAACTCTTAATTAACGTCTTAAGACGAAGTCTTAAGTAACGTATTAGGAGGAGCTGCTGGAGTGAAAACAGCCAAACTCTGCGTGGAGCAAGATCAAATAGGGAAGCGATTGTTCGAACCTCGGTTCGGGCAGACTTGTGATTCGCAAGGGACTTCCGGGTAAGATCGCTAAAGCTTACGAGTAATCGTCGGCATAGAGGAATGATCGTCCCGAGCTCAATTGGTTTGTGTGAAACCAAGAGCTTAAGACAGAATCCGGCTTACAGCGAACGCACACACATATTATGGGCTGCAATCATGAACAGTGGTTGTGGCCCTTTCTTTTTCATTACACCTGTAAAACAATTCGCCATCCTAACAATTTGCTAATCGCTTTTAGGCGGTCCCCACGGGGCACACGCATTGTACTTACTCCCACCGTGACCAAAATCTTTAAAGGGAGAAGTTTATGAAATTCGTAATGTCATTATTAGTAGCTGCTACTTTCGCAACACCAGCTTTCGCAAAAGATGCGAAGACAGCTGCCGCTAAAAACCGCGGTGAAATCAAAGAAGTTCTTAAAGCTGCAGAAGTTAAGACAATAGTGCAGAACGAAGAAGAGAAGACACGCGGAGCTAACGCTTACCGCTTAACTGAAATTCAGGATCCAAATGAAGCTACAGCTTCGAAGTCTCGAAAATCAGTAACAGTACGCCCTTGGACTGGAAGCAACCGCAAACGTATTCTTACTCCAGTAGAGTACGATCGCGAACAGCGCGAAGGTAAGTACTCAACGTACGCAGGTTCGGAAGTAGGCCTTCATTACGACGACGTTTACGGCTTAAAAGTGAAAATTCCTTTTGGCGGCGCTAAACAGTAATTAGAAAATCGATTTAAAAATAAAAAAAGGCTCGGTAGCGATACCGAGCCTTTTTCATTTAACAACAAAGGACTGCAAAACTAAGAGTTAATTTAATGAAGCAACGTCTGCAACATCTTCAAAGGCGTTGCTAGCAGCGAGAGCGCTCTTTGGAGCGTTAAGCGCTGAGATGGCTGCTTTCATCCAGCTCTTGTACGCAAGAGCGTTGGTATAAACAGCTTTCACTCCACAAGTATCAAATGGATCATCTTCGCCTCGGCTAGTGATTCCAAACAAAGAAAGCTTGCCGTCTTTTTCAAGTACGTAAGCTGGGCCGCCAGAATCACCTTGGCATGCGCCTTTGCCTTTTGTCTGATCAAGCAACACTTCAGTTGGGCTGAACGCCGCATCTTCGATTTTGATGATCACGCGACGAAGGATTCCGCTGCCAGATTTCTTGACGCCGTCTGTGTGTCCGTATCCAGCGAGCAACACGTCTGTATCGTTTTTCAATAACGACGCATCACTTAGCAATCGTGCCGGACGGTATCCAGCTGGCAAACCGCCATCGAATTTTACAATTGCGATATCGCCAAGATCCTTTAGTTCTTTCGAAGAACCTGCGCTCAGCCATTTCTTGTTGAACTTAAATCCCGAAACTTTACGAAAGGCTTTAGCCTTTTTCGAAATCTCTGGTCCGAAGACAACGATGAGATTAACGGCCTTACTGCTAGAAACACAATGCGCGGCCGTGAGCAAAAACTTGCTCGACAAAATCGTTGCTGAGCAAGTTGCACCGATGCTCGCATCGTAAAGCCCAACTGTTTGGCTGGCGATAACCGATCCGGCAACAGCAGCATTGCCGCCGATAATACTCGCGTCGGTGTGGTCAGACTCAAAGCCCCCTCTGTGCTGACCACAACCAACAAGTGCAACTAGTGATAGTAGGACCAAAATACTTTTCGGTGCCTTCAATGTGTTCTTCATAGACCCCCCGGTTCTGAAGATGCAACAAGCTTTCTTGCTTGTGCTTAGGTAGAAGGTTCTCCCTCGAACCGGACAATTAGACAAATTCGAAGTTTTTAGCGGCTCCATAAGTTCTGCTTATGATAACGACGTTAAAGCGTATATGGCAGTTCAGAAGCAATATAGGTAATGGAAAAACTTATAGGCCGAACGGAATCTTTTGCGAGTACACCAATGTTTCCATGCCTTGTCGGCTCGGGTGTGATTGGTGCCGTAAACGCATCCAGTAGAGTGGGCGGAACCCTTTTTTCATTCGCTCACGTAATTCCCACTCAGTTGCGCCAAAGGGAGGACCGTTCGGTCGATCAATTGTAAAAAAGATCGCTAGGATGTGCCCGATGTCGGTGAGGCAGCGACGCCAAACTTTAATAATTTCACTTCGTCTCTCGGGATCGATCGCACAAAAACAAGTGTGTTCGAAAATCATATCGAATGCGCCGGCGAATGCCGGTGGTAGCGTAAACAGATCGGCTTGAACAAACTTTAGATTCGCCTGAGCACTGAATTTCTTCTTTGAGCGATTGATCGCCTCTTCACTAAAATCAACCGCAGTCACGTGATGCCCAAGACTTGCGAGATAAGCAGCATCGTTCCCTGAGCCTGCTCCTAAAACTAAAATTCTCGCGGGCTGAAGTTTGAGTGGAGGGAGCGCCGTCACTAGTGCAGGATTCGGCTCTTCTAATTCCCAGCCTGGACGCGAAACTTCTGTATAAGCCGTCGTCCAGTAGTCAGCCGAATTCACATCTTCATTTTTTGCGGTGAGAAGCGGTGAAGTTTCGAATTGAACTCCATCGACCGTGACTGACTCGTCATCGAACTCATCGACTAAGTTAAAAAACTCACTTTGGGCCGGCCTCGAAAATACGAACGGAATACCTTGTTGAGTTCTTCCGTGAAACCGATCCCACTCATCTAAACGTAAAGTCGTGAGATCGAACTCTCTTGTAAACTCGTAGGGCATTTGGGCGAGCCACCTATTAGTTTTTGCTTCTCGAATAATTTGTCGTGCGATGAATGGCGCATCGAAAGCTTCAACGAGAATCATTCCGTCTTGAGGATCGTTGATGATGAATCGTCCGCGATCATCGACAACTAGGTGTGAGAATAAATAGGCGCCATAAGCCGCGTCTGCAACTCGCAGTTCGCCAGACTTCAAGTAACCGTCATCATCGATCTGAATTGTCTTAGAAACAGTTGCCGCGACCGTTAGTGGGCCGTCAATTGGGGTCATTACTTCTGCTGCTCGCGAGTAACCGTTTCGCCACGTTGAAATCCGATCACTGGTTGTTTCACGTTTGAACTTACAACGTTCCAATCAGTTCCGTTTTCAGAAATAAGTTTTGACGAGCCTTCAACGACTTCAGTGCTTGTTTCGTCGTTTTGTTTTGAAGTGATCTCGTAACGGTAATGAGCGATTAATTCTTTGTCGGGGCGAATGACTTCAGTGAATAGCTGAGAGAAGTTTACGCCTGTTACTTCTGGGCGTTTTTCCTGTATCGATTGAGTGATCAAGTCTGCTAGTTCGAACTGTCTATCGGTCATCATCGCGAGTCGCTCATCGCGCTCAGCACCACCGAGTCCCCATGTGTAACTGAGGCCTAAAATCAGAATCAACAACCAAACATATTTCATGCGAGATCCTTTGTATTAAAGGGCTTCACAATAGAAGCGAATCATGGCTATGGTAATGCCCATCATGCCTCGTAAGCCAGTATTTTCAGACAAACTTCAGGAGCTCAAACAACTCGCGCAGGCGCTTGCCAAAAACGTTTCCGGAGGTCTGCAAACTCAACTGCTAGATCTGATAAATAATCCGCAAAAAGTCGCAGCCCTCATCGAGGAAAAATCGCCTCGTCTCAGTCGTGAACTCTTAAGCGTGGCGTCAAACATCACTGATCCGTTCGTAGTGGGAATGGGCCTGCAAATCTCGAAGCTCGAAGAAGATCTCGTTGAAGTTACGCTCCCTCAGCGTTGGAAGAACCAAACAGAGGATGGCAACTTTCATTCGGGAGCACTCTGCACATTAGCTGAATTTACAAGCAAGGTTTACTGGGACCGCCATCTCAGCGCTCTGACGGTTCGTCGAAGAGTTCGAAAGCTTGAGGCGCAGATTCTGCAAAGTCCTCGAGGAAGCTTAGTTGCTCGATACTCGCTGAGCTCCTCAGAGCGTGAGGCTTTTCTTTTTAAGCTTCGCACCGAGAAGGAGCCAGTGATCGATGCTCTTGTAAAAATTTATGACTCACAAGAGAAGCTTATTGCCGAAGTCACGATAGATTGGCAATTTGCGGCCCAGTTAGCACTAGGGAGCTCTAGTAAATGACGTTTCTCGAAACATCGCTCGATGCCAACAGCGCCGATTACAAAACGAATCGTCAAGCGATGCTCTCGCACGTCGAAGAGTGGAAGAAGCGTTCGACAATTGTAAAACTTGGCGGCGGAGAAGAAGCAGTCGCGCGGCATAAATCGCGCGGCAAACTAACTGCTCGCGAACGCATCGAAGCACTGATTGATCCAAACAGCGCATTTTTAGAATTCTCGATGCTTGCTGCTTATGACATGTATGAAGGCTCAGCGCCCGGCGCAGGTGTAATTACCGGAATCGGAACAGTTCACGGAACTGAATGCGTGATCGTAGCCAACGATGCAACTGTCAAAGGCGGAACTTATTTTCCGATGACAGTGAAGAAACATCTTCGCGCGCAAGAAGTCGCTTCAGAAAATGGCTTACCATGCATTTATCTTGTCGACAGTGGCGGCGCATTCCTGCCACTGCAGGCCGAAGTTTTTCCCGATCGCGATCACTTCGGTCGAATTTTTTATAATCAAGCGCGAATGTCAGCTGATGGCACTCCGCAAATTTCAGTTGTGATGGGAAGTTGTACTGCTGGTGGAGCCTACGTTCCAGCCATGAGTGACGAGAACGTCATCGTAAAAGGTAACGGGACTATTTTCTTAGGCGGACCACCACTTGTAAAAGCTGCGACGGGTGAAGTTGTTACTGCTCAAGAGCTTGGTGGAGCAGAAGTTCATTCAGAGGTAAGTGGTGTGACTGATCACATGGCTGAAGATGATGAACATGCGATTGAAATCACGCGCAGTATTGTTTTTAATTTGAATCGTAAAAAAGTTTATCCGTTTGAAGTTCGCCAAGTTGAAGAGCCTGCATTCAAGCCTGAAGAAATTTATGGAGTCATTCCTGCCGACACTCGCAAACCTTTTGATGTGCGCGAGATTATTTCTCGAGTTGTAGATGCGAGTCGGTTTCATGAGTTCAAAGAGAACTACGCAAAATCAATTGTAACTGGCTTTGGTCACATCTGGGGAATGCCAGTTGGAATCATTGCAAACAACGGCGTGTTGTTTAGTGAGAGCGCTTTAAAAGCTGCGCACTTCATCGAACTTTGCGAACAAAGAAATATTCCGCTCGTATTTTTGCAAAACATCACAGGTTTCATGGTCGGCAAGAAATATGAAAATGAGGGAATTGCTAAGCACGGCGCAAAGATGGTAATGGCCGTAAGCAATGCTCATGTTCCAAAATTCACTGTCGTAATTGGTGGCTCGTACGGCGCGGGAAATTACGGAATGTGCGGCCGAGCATTTCAGCCGCGACAACTTTGGATGTGGCCGAACGCTCGCATTTCTGTAATGGGTGGCGAACAAGCTGCCAACGTTTTGTTAACGGTGAAGATGGATCAGTTGGCTGAAAAGAAACAATCGATGTCAGCTGAGGAGCAAGTGCAATTCAAAGCTCCGACTCTAGCTAAGTATGAAGCTGAAGGTTCGGCTTATTATTCGACGGCTCGAATTTGGGATGACGGAATTATTGATCCGGTAGACACGCGACGAGTTTTAGCTCTGGGAATCAGCGCTAGCTGCAATCGCGAATGGGGGACACGCAAACAAGGCGTGTTCAGGATGTAACAATGCAAAGAGTACGATACGAAACAGTAGACCACACGGCTTACATTACTCTTAACCGACCCGAAGCTCGAAATGCGTTTGACCCGCAGATGATTCTTGAGCTGACTGAATTATTCCGAAATTTTTCTCGCGAGAACAATTTAAGATGTGTGGTGCTTGAAGGAGAGGGTAAAACTTTTTGTTCGGGTGCAGATCTTCAGTGGATGCAATCGATGGCCAACTTCTCGCTCGAGGAAAACCGAAAAGATGCCCAAGCGCTTGATGAGATGTTCGCAACAATGCGGGCTTGTAACCTGCCAATAGTCGGGCGTGTACAAGGCCACGTGATGGGCGGAGCACTCGGCCTCATCGCTGTTTGCGACATTGTTAGCGCTGAAGCTGAAACGCAGTTTTGTTTTAGTGAAGTAAAACTCGGACTTCTTCCCGCAGTTATTTCGCCATACGTGCTCGAGAAAACGAATCGTGGGCACGCACAGAGATTTATGATCACAGGCGAAGTCTTTACCGCAGCTCAGGCCGGAGCAATGGGTCTTGTTCATCATGTAGGTACCGAATCGGAGTCAAAAGCCTTTGTCGTAAAAATGATAGCAGCACTTCACTTCAATGGTCCGGAGTCGATGCAAAAAACCAAAGAACTTCTTCGAGATGTTGGTTTGAAGGGAGTGAGCGCCGAAGCAAGCGCACTCACCACCGAAGCTATTGCACAACGCCGCGTGAGTGATGAAGGACAAGAAGGTCTAAAGGCGTACTTCGCTAAAAAAGATGCGACTTGGAAAATTAAATTGTGAAAATTTCGAAGCTCGCGATTGCGAATCGCGGAGAAGTTGCAGTCAGAATAATTCGAGCTTGTCATGAGCTTGGAATCAAGACAGTGCTGTTGCACTCAGAAGCTGACACAGAGACGAGAGCTTACAGGCTTGCCGATGAAAAGATTTGTATTGGACCAGCTCCGACGGCTGAGAGTTACTTAAATATTCAGGCAAACGTTAATGGCGCTTTAAGCGCAGGTGCAGAAGCGGTTCATCCGGGCTTTGGTTTTCTTTCTGAGAACGCAGACTTCGCTAAAGCTGTTGTCGATGCTGGATTAATATTTGTTGGACCAAAATCAGAAACCATTCGTGCACTCGGCGACAAGATTTCTGCGAAACAACTTATTCAAGCTGCGAATGTACCGACGGTTCCTGGCTACATGGGCGACGATCAAAGTCTTCCCAAACTAATCAGCGAAGCAGAAAAAATTGGGTTCCCGGTCATCGTCAAGGCTGCAGCGGGCGGCGGCGGTCGCGGAATGAAAGTCATCCGCAATCGCGCCGAAGCCGAAGAGTTAATTACGAGTGCACAGC
>JAYSYM010000620.1:0-8800 GCA_043727635.1 Bdellovibrionales bacterium
ATCTTGCAATCGACAGCGAAGATGCTGAAATGGCTTTTGCGCTTGCGAAGATCTTCGCGCACTCAAATCGTATAGACGATGCAAATTTAGAAATGGCTCGCGTTCTTGCGCTTAACCCTGCAATTGAGGGTGGTCTCCAGCTAATGGCTGTTTTACACAATGAAAAGACACGAAGGATCCTCACTCGATGATTGAAACGGCGCAGGCCAAGAATGGCAGCCTCATACATCTCAAGGATGGAAAGTATCTTGCATCAAGCTTCGATCCGCAAAAGGAAGCCGAAGCTTGGTACAAGAATTCTAATCAGCGTACGAAGTACGCTCGAACAGTGTTCGTCTTAGGATTAGGATCTGGATATCATATTCGAGTTCTCACGCGCGAGCTTCCGCAAACTAAGATTGTTGTGATTGAGCCAGATCACGAGTTAGTAAAGAGTTATCAGGCAGCCAATTCTGAAGAATTGGTTATTGTTTGCGAACAAGATTGGCGAAGGCTCTTTCAGCACTCGTCAGTCAGTAGTGGCGTTCAAGATAAATATGCAGCACTTTTGCATCCGCCATCGTTGAGCGTTGAAAAGGATTACTTCAGCAATACATATAAGTTTTTATTAGCTCGCTCAGTAGAAGGCTTATTTGCTTTGCTGAAGACGCGTCCCGACCTCCTCTCAGAGTTAGACGAAGTTAAACTTGCCGATCTCGCTCGCTCTTCAGAGGCCGTCACCATTCGCACGCTGACAAACGCGATGAAGTCGACAACTTACCTAAATGAAAATCGCCGAATCTGGAAAGTATTGGAAGACTTACTCGCATGAAAATTCTTGCTGTTAACCTGCTCAGATTAGGTGACATCATCATGACCGTTCCGGCATTGCGGGCGCTTAGAAAAGCTCACCCCCATGCCGAGCTTCACGTTTTGATTAATAGTCAATTCAAGTCGGTAACTTCACTCCTGCCATTCGTTGATCAATTCCATTTTCTTGATCGCAATAATTTGCAAAGCGGCCTCGGTGAAGGCGACACGGCACTCTTGCATTCATTTGATCTTTTAAAAGAAACTGTCGACCAACTAAATTCTAAAAAGTTCGATCGTCTTTACAACTTCACTCATAACAGCCTCTCTGCATGGTTAAGCTCCTTGATCGACAGCAAAGAGAAGATCGGCTTGAGCTACGATCAAGCCGCGCAAGCGCACTTCGGATCAAACTGGTTTTCATATTTAAATCACCAAACAGAATTCGAAGGAAAAGACGTTTTCCATTACTCAGATATTTTTCAATTCTCAGTCACTCACTCAAACAAACGTTCGAGCTTAGCTTTAAAAGAAACAGTATCTGGCAGAGCTGAGGCTTCGCGACTGCGGGCTAATCGCGAGGACATAGTTTTCATTCAAGCTCTCTCGAGTGATCCAAAGAAAGATTGGGGAGTTGAGCGCTGGAAGAAATTTGTCAGCGAGTTCGCTCAATTTCATAAAGAAGCGACTTTCATGTTCTTGGCCGCTCCCAACGAAGCAGCTCAGTTAGCTTCAATTGTGAATGAGCTTGCAGCCAGCGGCATTCGCGCTGAAATTGCGGTGTGTTCTCTCGAGGGGGCCTTAAGCTTACTTCAAGAGGGCCGTCTTTTAATCACGGCTGATACTGCGATTAAGCACATTGCCTCAGCGACACAGATTCCGATGGTTGAACTTTGCTTAGGAAGCTCAGATCCGTATCGAACGGGCGCTTACCGCGACAATGTTTATATTGTTCGAAGCAAAGAGAGCTGTAGCCCATGTGTTCACTCGCGCGGTTGTCATCGCGAAAAGCAGTTCTGTGCGATTAACACTGGCACTCAAGCGTTAGTTTCAATTGCTTCATGCGTTTATTCTGGCAACACCCATTTAATCAAAGTCGTCGCCGATGAATTCTCGGATCAAATTGAAGTTCTACGAACTGATCTTAAGCAGTGCGGCTTCTGGACAGCTTCTCCGGTGACTGAAAACTTAAGTGAATCCGCCATCAGCCGGTGGCTTGAACGCTGTGCTCTGAAGCTCTACTTGAATTCACCTGCAAATCAAACCGATCGGTCAGATGAATTTTTAAATGAGATTGAGAATCTTAGCCGAACTCTAAAGCAAACATTCCCAGAAATTTCGCAAGCTGAATGGAATCATATTTTCGATGATGTAGAGCGACGTATTAACTCGATTGAAACACGCTTGACCGGATTTCAATACTCTCTACGAGGGCTTGCCTCAAATTACGAGAGTCCACTTTTGATGAAACATTTCATCGAAGATTTGCGTAACTTCAGAGATCGCTTGCGTCCTTCGGGATACTTGCGAGCAAAAGGTGAAGCGCTTGACTGGGTTATTGAAGATGAGCGCTCAACTGCGTTCGTGCGCTATCGTCGCATCAGCAATTCACTTAATGAGATGCATGGACGAACCCAGATTGAAATGAAACTAGTTCGCTTTTTGAAAAATCAGATGGAGATACTATGACCCCAAACCAGCAGGCGCTTCAGCATTTTCTCCGCCTTGCATTTTTGCGAACTCGCCATCAGCAACAAGAGCTGACGTCGAAGGGCGCGCTCAATTCTGAGCAGAAGACTCAATTTAACAAACTAAAAGTTTTAGAAGAAATTATTCGGGAGCAACTAAATCATGAAGATTCTGATCATACAGCTAGCTCGTCTCGGTGATATCTACCAGACGTGGCCCGTAGTACGCGGCCTCAAACGAGCTTATCCGAAAGCTGAAATACATTTTTTGGCGCGTAAGAAGTTTGCACCAGCGTGCGAAGGCTTATCTGAACTCAAAAAAGTTTGGCAGCTCGACACGCGTTCGATTCTTGAGCCTCTTATTGAAGAGCAACCAAATTTCAAAAAGACATTTGACCAACTCGATCAAATTCTTTTGGGACTCGATGGTGAGAAGTTCGATAAAGTTATCAACTTAAGCTTTTCTCCGCTTTCGAGTTTCATCACTCATAACCTTGAATTGAATGGAGCAGCAGTGCGCGGCTACTCTCGTCACGCCGATGGGTTTTTCAACCCAGTTGACGATGCGAGTGCCTACTTCTATTCGCAAGTGGGCCCCGGCCGTGCCAACCGAGTTCATTTGACCGAAATCTTCGCGCAGGTCGCTGGAGTTGAGCTCCGCGATGAAGACTGGAGCGCAGGCAAGCATCCGTCGTCAAAGTTTAGTAAAGTCGGTGCCATCGTTGTTCATTTGGGTGCAAGCGAAGCAAAGAAGTCGTATGGTTCGCACAAGTGGATTCAAGTGGTGAGAGGGCTTCTCGAAAAAACAAATCGCGAAGTAATTTTAATTGGCAGCAAGGAAGAACGCGATCTTGGATTCGTTGTCGAGAATGTAACTTCTCTTCGGAAACCGATCAACGTCGTTGGTAAAACAGAGTTGTCAGATCTTTTTGACATCTTCTCGCAGGCTGCGGTGCTAATTGGTTGTGACAGCGGCCCAGTGCATATTGCTGCATTAACAAAAACTCCGGTGCTTAACCTTAGCTTTAGCAGCGTTAGCTTTTGGGAAACGGGGCCAAAATCTGGCAGCAGCAGAATTCTCGTCAGTGATGCGCCAGAGGGATTGAGTTCAGATAAAGTTGTTGAAGAGTGCCTATCACTTCTTAGTGGTCGCAATGCTGCTAACGATGTCGTTCTGGTTCCACAGAATCGATTGCAGTCTTTCATCACAAATAAAGAGTTAGAGAGTTTACCTGAGTGGGAAATGATTCAAGCAGTGTATATGGGAGCTTCGTTCCCTTTTCAAAACACGCGAACATTCATTGAAGCAATCAACCGCTTAAACGAAACAAATGAGTTGGCGATCGAACAAGTGCGCGGTCTCCGAAAGAATCCCGCAAATAAAGTAGCGGGAACGATCCTTCAGAGAGTCGATGAAATTTACGATACAATCGCAAAGATGGTTCCGAGTGTCGGCGTAATAATTCGTTGGTTCCAGACTGAACGAATTCGCTTAGGGCCGCTCAATCATAACGAGCTGCTCGATGCGACCGAATCACTGCACATGAAGTTAAGAGATATTCTTTCAATGTATGCTCCTGAAACCGAAAGCGGAGGTCATTATGACGATGTCAGTGTGGGCTAACACCGAAATTTCGACAGAATTTCCTCAGGCAAAGAATCTCAGTGAAGTGATCAGTGAACTTGAGGCGACGTTTCAGCTTAAAGGTGAAGTGATTTGCGAAATCCAAGTCAACGGAATCGCGATTTCTGAAGAAGACGAAGTTCGTTTAGGCGAAACACCAGTGACTGAGATTGAAAGTTTAATTATTTGTTCAAGTGAGCCAGCTCGCTTAATTGATCAAGCCTTGGGATCGTGCCGGGAATTCATTCCTCACGTAAAGCAATCGTGTATTCGTACTTCTGAAAAGTTGCGCGGTACTGATGCCGCGGGAGCACAAGCTCAGTTCGCTGAGACGATGGAAGGTTGTTACTGGCTTGTCGATACACTTCGACACGTTCGTGGGGCAAGTAAGGGACAGAACCTCGACCAATGGACTGGTTACGAAAGCAAGATGGCAGCAGTCGTTCGTGAAGTTGTGAAGGCTTACGAAGCAAAAGATTACGTTTTAGTAGCTGATCTTCTTGAATACGAGCTAAGTGAAGCGGTTGCTGCTTGGGAAACCGTCCTTTCAGCTTGAGTTACTCGCTGACCGCAATAGAATAGGGGCATGGCCCTATCAACGAAAGTTTTGTGGATCGATGATGATCCGAATATCTTAGGGAGTGCAGAGCGACTCATTCGTTCTCACTCGTGGGATTTCGTTGGCGTCGATTCGGTTACGCGAGCTCGCGAACTTATGCTTTCAAATGAGTTTGCCGTGGTGATCGCTGACCAGCGCATGCAGGGCGGCTCAGGAATCGACTTCCTCGAGTTTGCAAAGATTCAATCGCCGCAGACAACTCGAATTCTCCTTACCGGGCAACTGGAACCAAAAATTCTCGAAGAAGCGGTCAACCGAGGCGCCGTCTTCAGATTTATCGCAAAGCCTTGGGAGAATACTGATCTGATCGCTGATATCAGCGCGGCCCTCGAGCACCACAGTTTGCAGAGTGAGCAGTCTCGCTTACTTAAAGAAGTCAGCCGACAAAATCGCAGACTTGAAGAACTAACTTCGGGCCTTGAGCAACTTGTAGCCGAGCGAACAGAACACTCTGAGCAGTCAAAAGATGAAGTTGAAGCAAAGCTGTCGAGAATGCGACAGCTGGTTCGATTCATCAAAGATCTCAGTGTCACAACTTCACTCGATGAACTCCTCACTATCCTGCGAAAAGAATTAAAGCCATTCCATTCGCTTCGTTCCTTTTATCTCGGGCATATCACAAGCGAACGACTGCCATTGCTGTTGTTCTTTCAAGGTAAACAGGTGGTAGAGAAATTTGCTAGATCGCCATGGCCTGCGAGTTCACGAATGCGCCTGAACGAGCTCGAAGATCGAATGTATCTTGCTAATGAGTTTGGTAGGCCGTTTGTAAAAGTCCTGGCGATTCCCCTTCGGAAGAGGGCCACGGCGGGCTTTGAGAATGAGCCTCCGGTGACAGTATTTTTTGAACACGCGATGACCGATCAAGAAGTTGAATCGTTTTTAAGTTATATTTCTGATTACTTGCAGCCTGTGAGTTTAGCGCTTGATCGAATCTTGCTTGAGTACAGTCTGAAGTACACTTCACTTCAGTGGGAGAGTACGTTTGATGGAATCAAAGATCCGATTGCGATTGTAGACATCGATTACAAAGTCGTTCGAGCTAATCGACATTTTAGTTCAAAAGGATTTGAAACTCGTTGCCACAAGCTCTTTGCGGAGAGCGATGAAGTTTGCCGAGGTTGTCCGATGGCCGAAGCGCTCAGCAAAGGTCAGCCCAAGCAAGGGCAAATTAAACGAAATGGTCGAACGTACGATGTGCTTTCGTATCCGATCATTATCGATGGTGATCAAACAGCAACGAATGTCATCAATCACTACGTTGATGTTACCGTTGCGCGGCAGCTGCATGGCCAAGTTGTTCAGAATGAAAAGATGGCAGCTATCGGATTGTTAGCGGGAAACATCGCGCACGAACTCAATAACCCTTTAACCGGCATTCGAAGTCTTGCTCAGATACTTATTTCTGAAATAAAAGATGACAATCCGTTGAAAGATGACCTCAAAGAAGTTGAAAGTGCAGCTGCTCGTTCTCAAAAAATTATTGAGAATCTTCTCGATTTTTCTAAAGGCGGTGGGCTTGAAGAACGTGAACAAAAAATTCCGTTCAATGATGTTGTTGAGAGAACCCTTCCGATGTTGAAAACAGCAATGCGCGACCATCGCTCTGAAATCAATTTAACTGAAGATCTGACTTTGGTAAAAGCTGAGCCGAATTTGCTCCAGCAAGTGGTGTTCAATCTAGTTAACAACGCCTGCCAAGCGATGGTTGAGACCGGAACGATTTCAATTGAAACCGAAGTTGTGAAATCTGGACATAAATCTCAGGTCTGCCTTAAGATCAGCGACACTGGATCAGGAATCCCTGACGAGATTAAAGAGGCCATCTTCGAGCCATTCTTCACTACAAAAGAAGAGGGAAGAGGAACAGGGCTTGGCCTCAGCATGAGCCAAAGTATCATCCAAAATTTCGGCGGCGAAATAAAAGTGGTTAGTGAAGTGGGAAAAGGATCAACTTTTATGGTTTACTTGCCACTAGTGGGTAAATCATGAAAGTTCTGATTATCGACGATGAACCTCTTGTGCGTAAGTCGTTAAGCCGAGCTTGTGCGAGTAAGGGTCATCAAGTCATAGAGGCTTCTGATGGGCTTGAAGGTCTTAGCAAGTGGACCACTGAAAAGCCTGATATGGTTTTTTTAGACGTATTGATGCCCGGTTTGAGTGGTCCGCAGGTACTCAAGGAGATTGGTTCTCAGAGAACGGGTAAAGTTATTCTCATGTCTGCCTATTCGGGCGAACATAACTTTCAAACGGCGGCACAAATTGGCGCTGACTTATTTATTGCTAAGCCATTTGATGATATATTTGCTGTAGTTGCTGAAGCAGAGCGATTAGCCTTGAAATGAGATAAGGAAAACGGGTTCCAAAGTGGCCAAGACGGAAGTTAAAAAAATTAAAGCATTCCCGTTTCCGATAACTGTGAAGGTGGCTGGTCACGTTGTTAATGGTCAAGTGGTCAAAATGAACACCGCTGGCTTAATGGTCGAATCGACGTCGGCTCTGATTAGTGTTGGAGACACCGTCGAGGTTGAATTTATGCTTCCGGTAATGAAGGATGTCATTATCTGCACCGGTTTAGTGGTTAAGCTTTTTAATCAGCTGACCGGCGCCGGAGGCCTGCGCATTGCAGAAATCCACTTTAAAATAATCCCGGACGCTGGTCGCGGAAAAATCTCTGACTATTTAGCTGCCGCCGGAGGCAGACAATAGGTATATAGATACCTATGAGAATCATTGCAGGGCGCTTTCGGGGCCGCAAACTAGCGTCTTTCGACGCTGATCACATTCGACCTACCACTGACCGAGTGAAAGAGAGCATCTTCAACAAGCTTCAGGGCTATTTTGACGGTGCTAGAGTATTAGATCTGTTCTCTGGCACTGGAAATCTTGCGCTCGAATCTTTATCGCGTGGCGCAACGTATGTGGAAGCCGTTGAGATGAGCCGAAAGTCGATTGCTATCATTCAAAAAAATATCGAACTTCTTGAAGTCGAAAAAAATGAAATTCGAGTGGTCTGCGAAGATGTTTTGAAATATCTTCGAAGCAACAAAGGGCCACATTTCGACGTAGTTCTTTGCGATCCTCCGTTCACGAAAGCCATGGCGGACGAAGTTTTAAAAGCGCTTGCTGACAGTCCTGTCGTAGGACCCGAAACAATCGTGATGATAGAAGCTTCTAGCCATGAAGTTGTAAACGAAAAGTACGAATGCATAGGCCAAGAGACAACTGGGTTGCAGGCGCTTGTGAGATATGATCAGAAAGATTACGGAGATAAAAAAATCTCTTACTTTCAGCGAGAGGGAAGCTAGTGCCAAAAATAAGATCGGCTGCAGTTTATCCTGGAAGTTTTGATCCAATCACTCTCGGCCACTGCGACATCATCCGACGAATCGAAAAAATCTTTGGCAACGTGACTGTTCTCATTTCTCAATCGACTCGAAAAAATCATCTCTTCACAGCTGAGGAACGTAAGCAGCTAGCGCAAGAGGCTCTCAAAGACGTCCCTAATGTAAAAGTCGATATTCATGACGGCTTAACGATCGATTATGTAAAGTCCAATAAAGCTCAGTGTATTGTGCGCGGACTTCGCGCGGTTAGCGACTTTGAGTATGAGTTTGTCATGGCAAACATGAACAAAAAATTAAATCCTGATATCGAAACTATGATCGTGTTTGCAAGTCCCGAGTATTACTACATCTCATCGAACACGGTAAAAGAAGTGGCGATGCACGGTGGGCCAGTGAAAGACCTTGTAACTGCGAATGTAGAAGTAGCTTTAAAGAAAAAGTTCTCTAAATAAAAGCGAGGCCTCAACATCATGCTAGCAAAACGCACCAAACTCATGAAGCCTTCACCGATTCTAATGTTAGCTGCAAAAGCTAACGAACTTAAGGCATCCGGAAAAGATGTCATCTCGATGACGATCGGTGAACCCGATTGGGACACTTACGACTCAATCAAAGAAGCTGCGATCGCCTCGATCAGAGAGGGTAAAACAAAGTACACTCCAGCGAACGGGATTCCCGATTTGCGAAAAGCGATCGCCGATCAATTCACTTCGGATTTCAAAATCGAATACAC